>JAJFMT010000081.1 GCA_020696855.1 Pseudobdellovibrio sp. | reverse complement strand
GTGTCCAGGCGTTTTTCTGCGCGGAAAAGCTCTAAAGTAATGCGGTAAGAGTTCGGTGGCTGTGGCGGGATATTATCTTTCATCTGTGGCTCCGGCAATTTGGCTGAGTGAATTAATTAACTCTAACAATTTTGAATTATTTTTTACAAGCTGCAAGTAATCAAAATCTAAAGCCTGTTCAACAGCCGTGCTGATACCGTTTACGCGCAAATACATTTCTGTCGTGGTATAGCGAAAGCGCGGGTTAAGATTAAAACAATTCTTAACCAGTGATTTCAGCGGCGCTGCTTCAGTTGCGTTAAGTCCTGCCACATCTAGAAGTTTTTTAAAATCTGAATCTGAAATCTTTTCGTTTAAAAAATTGGAATGAACATAGCTTAGTAACAAAACTTTAAAAACCTCAACCGCACCTGATTTTTCAATCATTTTTTTCAGGTTATTGCGGTCTTCAAATGCGTTGAAGTAGGAATTCACCTCTAAAAAATTTCTGCAGATCTGATCGCCGGCATCGGCAATAGCAAAAAACTCACAGGCATTTGCAAAAGACTCTTCAAGTAAAAGCACAACTAACCGCTCTTGCAGGTTTGAAGTGGTTACGCTTTGGCTTAGCGTGCGCGCGACAGCGTGGCAGCTTTCGTGAAAAACAAAGTTAGGTTTTAAATTGTCGACGATGTGATCCCATTCAAGACCTTGAGCTTTTGTATTCAACGCAACAAGTGCGGTCACGTTGTCAGTGTAAGGAATAATTTTAGACGCCAGAACATTCTCGAGCTGGCTCATCGGGAAGGCCAGGTAGTTTGCGTCAGGCTTATCGGAATAACTGAAACCGAGTTCTAAAGTTTTACGGCGAACATTTCGGTATACCTGTACCGTTTGCATAAGAAAGCTGTCGCCAAAATTAGACGCAAGGCCCGCCATCTCTGAAGAACCGGCGGTGGCAAAATGCTTTTGCAACATCATAGAAAGTTTCATTCGGGCGTGAGAGTACGTTAAGCCCGCCCGTGGCACACCTTAATTCTTAAAAATATAACTTTTACAGGCACAGAATAGACCTTTTAACTACACCTTTGAGGTAACTCCGGTCATAATAACCAAAAGGCAATTAAATTGGACGAATCAACACTTAATTTTTTATCTTTCCCGGGCAAGATCCATCTTATTAACACCGATGCCGAGCTTAAAGCGGTAGCGCCTGCCATGCTTGAGACAAAAGAATTCGGCTTCGATACCGAAACCAGGCCGGCCTTTAAAAAAGGTGAGGTTTACCAGGTGGCTTTACTGCAGCTTTCAACAGAAACTGACGCTTATATTATTCGTTTAATGCGGCTTAAAAGCTTTGAACTATTTAAAACCATATTTGAAAATCCTGAAGTTTTAAAAGTAGGAGTCGCCATTCGTGACGACTTAAAACAGCTGCAAAAAAGGTTTCAGTTCACACCGAAGAATTTTATTGAACTGCAGTCGGTAGCAAAAGCCAAAGGGCTGGAGAATATGGGCCTAAAGGGTATGACCGAAGAGGTATTAGGTGCCACCATTTCAAAGGGCCCCAAAACCACCAACTGGGAAGCCCATGAACTCACTGACCGGCAGATTCTTTATGCCGCTACCGATGCATGGATAGGGCTTAAAATTTACAATAAACTGAAATAGCCTTGAAATTCCCTTCGGGGGCGCTACATTAGCCGCATGAACACATTTCCTGAATTCGGCCTGTTGCCTTCTATTCTCAAGACTTTAAAAGCTCAAAAAATCTATACACCAACCGAGATTCAGCGAAACGCTATTCCGCTTTTAATGTCTGGCCAGTCTGTTGTAGGAGTTTCTGAAACGGGTAGCGGTAAAACGCTGACCTACGCGCTGCCGATTTTACATTTATTAAAAACTCTGGAAAATGAAGGCGTGCCTGTAGAAGACGGTGCTAAGCCGCGCGCACTTATTCTTGTGCCCTCACGCGATCTGGGAGAGCAGGTTTCAAAAGTTTTTAAAACCTTCACCCACGATACACGTTTGCGTGTGCGCCCTGTGCTGGGCGGTACGACGTTTGAACAAAGCCGCAGAAGCATTGAGGCTCCGTTTGAAATTTTACTGGCAACACCTGGAAGACTTATTCAGCTGATGGATAAAGACATGATTGATTTGTCTGACGTTGCGGTTATCGTTTTTGATGAAGCCGATCAGATGCTGGATGACGGATTTATTTCTGAATCAAAGCGGGTTGTGAACGCCTGCGATGAAGACACGCAGTTGGCCTTATTTTCAGCTACAGTTTCGCTTCAGGTTCAGGATCTGATGAATGCACTTTTTAAAAATGCAGAAGTCATTCGGTCAAGCGGGGCGGGCAAAGTTGTTAAAACTCTCGTTACGAAAAACGAAACCGTCATTGACGGACTTCGCTGGCCGATATTTGAAAAACTCATCAAGCAAAAAACCGCAGGCGGCACTATCGTTTTTACCAACACACGAGAGCAGTGCGATAAGCTGGCTGCTGAAATTGAAAAGCGCGGCTATGAGTGTGTTGTATACCGTGGTGAGATGGATAAAGGCGAGCGCCGTTCAAATCTTAAAAAATTCCGTAACGGTGAGGTTAATTTATTAATTTCTACTGACCTGGCCGCGCGCGGACTTGATCTGGATTATGTGGGCCGTGTAATCAATTATCACTTGCCGCAGGATATGTCGAACTACCTTCACCGTGTGGGCCGTACAGCACGTGCCGGTAAGCATGGTCTGGTTGTGAACCTTGTTACCGAACGTGACCTTCCGTTGATTTCAAAACTTGAAGGTAAAAATCAAAGCGTCAGAGAATTAAAATCACGCTTTAAAGACCGTGATGGTAAGCGCTTACATGTTTCTGAAAATTTACGTAAACCAAAAGAATCAAAACCTATTGTCTCGCCGCCAAAGACAAAACCGGCAGGCAGAAAGTTTTCAAAGCCTAAGTTCAAGCCAAAACCTTACAATCCACCCAAGTAAAATTTTATAACGCTATTCGGATAAGTTATAAAATGGCTTTTGATTTGCATCTCATACGCGCGTGTGAGGTGAATTGTGAAAACTGTTAAGAACGCTGTTAAAAAAAATAAACATATTAATGTAAATTCCAGAATGCAAAAAGGTGCCCAGGCACGTTCTGAAATTTATTTGAATGTTGCGTTCGACCGGCTTAACCGCAGCAAGACCAGCTTGAACTCCATCTCGTCAGAAGTGGGCGATATAATGACAGAAGCCCTACAATGCGGAATCGATGTCTATCAGCAGGCGATAGTATTTTATAATGCGGGTAAGTATTCACCATCTGCTAAGCACGCGCGGGCGGTTGTGCGATTTTGTACATTGCTGGGAAATATTGCAGATGAAAATTCTGAAAATGCTTTAAAGCTTTCGGTTCCGCCGAAGATGAGGCTTGAGATTTCCCAAAAGGTAAAAGCAAAAGTCGCATATCATCCGGCACTGCAGCTTCTGCATTCTCTCATTCGCAAGAAAATGACTCGCGCTTCGAAATTCTACAAGAGCCGAATGAACGGCTATAGTGAAATAATCCAAGACGTTTCAGCGTTACTTTCAAAAAGTGAAAATTATCACTAACGGGGTTTTCGAGTCTTTGTTTTTTCGATAACCTTGCGTTTTCTTTTGAGGAGAGGCTGTAGAATTAAAGTTCTTCTTCGAGCGTTGCCAGGTCTTCAAGAAGCATCGGGGTTACTTCATCTGACATGTTTGATTTTTCCATAAGAACTTTTAATCCTTCGGCCAGCGATCTTTGCTGCTCTTCCGTCATCTTCGAAAACCCGAGCATTAGTCTTTGTTGAACTGAAGAAGGGCATTTATCAAGTAGATAAGAGCCTTGCGAAGTGATTTTCATTTTTGCAGGGCTGCTGAATCCTGAAGTATAAACATATTCAATCAGGCGGCGGTCAATCAGTTTAGAAACAACTACTTCTAAAGAAGATTCATTTGTAAATGTAGCCTGGCTTAATTCTAAGATGGACATGCTTTCATGCTGTGCCAGACGGTGCAGTACAAAAATTTGTGCAGTACTGAGCCCCATGTTCTTTTCAGAGGCGCTGGATGACAGCCGGATGTCATGCACAATTTTGCGTATGGCATTTAAAACGATTTGAAATTCTTCTTTTAGCATAGTCCTGAATTAAATTTTAAATGTTTAGAATTTCAAATTACTAAAACGTTAAAAAACTGTCAAGACCACTCGTAAATTGTCTTATTTTTGGACCTTAATATTTTCGCATTTCGCAGGCAAAACCGGAAAACTTTTTGGCACTGTGGCCGGTTCATCGGCCATTTTTTTAGCTTCAGCATCAGCTTCGGCTGAATACCACCAGTCCAGTTGTGCCCCGCAGTTATTTTCGGCCGGGTCAAGGGCAGGCTGGTTTACGCATTCAGGGCTGCTGGCAGGGCAGTTTAAGCGGACGTGAATGTGATCGTCATGGCCCCACCAGGGGCGAATCTTATAAAGCCAGGGCGCCGTTGGCTGCGTACTACAAAAGAATTTCTTAATTGCAGGTGCCACAAATATTCGGTTCACTAAATCTGACTGGGCCGCCAGCTCTACCAGCTGGGCCTGTTCTTTACCCCAGTTTGTTAAGAGTTCTTTACGTTCACGAACATAGCTTGGGGCCGGTACATTCGCATCGTCTTGAGGCGCTGATTTCAGGGGCGTTAAACTGATATCGACATCTAACCCGATCTGATGGCTGTTGTGACCCGTTAAGAAGGGGCCACCGCGCGGGTAGCTGATGTCTTCGACGGCCATCATCGGATATTTTTTTTGTTTTATTTTTTGCCCGAGATCCAGAAGGTAAGCCATCATTGACGGGTGCCCGAAGTAACGAAGCCGCTGACGGTTCACAACGTAAAAGCCGGGGCCCTCCAGTGGTAAGGACTGGGCGCCGTCAATACAGCCGGCCTGATAAGTGCCGATAGAAGCGGGCTCTCCCAGTGTAGGAGATTTTATTGCAGCCCATTTTTCAAATTCAGGAGACAGCTCTTTTTTTGTTTGAGAAACACATCCGCAAATAAATAAAACTAAAATGAAAATACGTTTCATTCATTTACCATCTCTGAAAAACAAACTGATTTCAATGAAAAACGATGGCCTTCTAATTGCTCTTATCTGATGGGGAGGCAAATCATGCCCAAAAACAAAGACTACATTTCTGAAGAAGAATTCAACCGCAAATCTCGAGCTGTTCCGTCGAATCCCAGAAGAGATTCTCCCGGAGACTCGGAGACCGATTCGCTCTATGAAATAGAGATGGGATTTGATGAAGAAGCAACAGATACGGAAGATGACTTCGCGGAGAATGAAGACATTCCCGCTTTTGACAAAAGCGCGGCCGATGACCGCACCAAGTTCGTTCATAAAGATGTAAAGAGCGAAGATGATGTGCCGTCATCGGGAAAGGCGGTCTCATCTGATAAACCGTCACCGCGTGAAGACCGCGATAAGCGGTCCAACACGCACTAGAAAGGATTAATTTTAATCCTGAGGGCAGGAAGTCAAAGCGGTCACTTGATTGATGCGTTGTCTGGTTGCTGAAACCCAGTCGGCTAAAACACGGTCAGCACCTTTTTTAGCCGTCAGCTTCGGCTCCATGAGTTCGTATCTTGCCGTTTTATAAATGGCCAGTAGCACGTCGTCAGTTACTGCTGAAACACGTCTTTTGTATTCATCTAATCCGGCTTGAGCCACGTAGTTACGGCCAGGGCCTTTATTACTTAAGAAATTTTTGATTTCGCATTTTCCTGCATTCTTAAGAACGGCTCTGTTGCTTTTTTTAGTGAACTCGTCGTAATCACCGCGTGAGTTGCCGCCGATTCCGAAGAGTCCGCCGGCTTCAGCACCGAAAGAGGATCCGACATCCTGAAAAAACGGTGCCGGGCGAGAGCAGTTTTCTGTTTTCACGTTTTCATCAGACAAACAAACAATGCGTGTCTGCAACGGAATACCGTTAAAGAAGTTAATTGCCGTCATTGTTAGGTGCATCACATCGTATTCAGCTTTTGTGTTGGCTGACCAGCGGTCGCGTTGTGCCAGCACGTCTTTTAAGTTCCAGTGCTTACCTAAAACTTTGGCGTCAAATTTACGTTCCATCACTGCAACGTTAAAGATTGAAACCGATTTGTCGCCCGCATATTTTGTCTGGTCTTTCGGGTGAACTTCGCATCCTGTGCAAACCACTTTATTCAGTGGAATCATCACATCCGCAGGAAGTCCCATGGCCCAGAATAAGCGGGTAGCAGCGACTTCAGTAAAAACTTCTGTCCAGCGCGTGTTTTCGATAACAGGACTGTTCTCAAAAGCATTGTTGATCACTAAGTCCTGATTATTAAATCTGACGACTCGTGTGCCGCGTGGCTTGTTCTGGCGTTCTGATTCTGAAACATAATACTTTATTTTGAAGACATCGCCTTTTACAAGTTTAATATCGCCGTCTTTAGTTGTTTTCGTAATGGGTTCATTTTTAATATTTACTAAAACGCCTTCTTCAACCGTTACAGGTGAGCCGTTCAGGTTCAGGTTTTCACCTTCAACTGCAACGCGAACTGCGGCCGCAACCAAATTACCTTTTTCGTCATAGAAAGTTCCGTTTTGATTCGTACGGGCGCAGTTAAACTTGGCACTGCCCGGAGAATCAAATTTGTGATAAACGTACTTACAAAAAATTGTCTTAGAATCTTTTTCTTCCTGAGTGAGTTCCGGCTTTGACGCCGGGCCTGCCGCGATCATGTCAGCAGTTAAACCGGCGACGGGCTCTTGTGCCCATGAAAGGTTCGGGTCGTTAAAGCATCCGGCGATGTCGTTTTTTTTACAGCCTTCAGCGAAAGCTGTACCATGCATAAAACTAACGGCGCTGAAAGCAGCCATTAGCTTTACAAAATTTTTCGTTGTCATAAGCACCTACTGTAAGAAGTCCGGATGGTAAGCGTCCGGAGCAATGATTGGGGATTGGGGTTGGGTAGAACCTAAAATTTTTCCGTTTTCTAATGAAAAGTCGGCGATGTTCTGAATATTCAGCGTCTGCAAATCAGCTGCTGATAACTCCTGGAACGTTTCGCCTTTGCCCTGCTGACGGCGAACATAGTCTTCGTCAACAGATACATCCCAAAGTTCTTTGAAGTACTCTTCGAACTTTCTTGTTAAATTGCGGTCCTGAGTTAAACCGAAGTTTTCCCAGTTGTTTTTCATTCCTGCAGTCGTGTACTGGCCCGCGCCGGAGAAGATGCGTTTACCGTTTAGGATCGCAAACTTGTTATGCATCATCTGGCCGTTGCCGCCCGCTAAATGATTAGTTTCAAGGTAGCGCACTTTAAGACGTGGGGCCTGTTGCTTAAGTCTGTTCAAAAACTCCATCGCGCCTTTAACTTCACCCTGATTTGTTACAACGTCGTCATCCATTAAAATGCGTACGTCGACACCTTTTTTAGTCGCACGCACAATCGCATTACCGATGCTTGGATTTAAAAAGTGCTGAATCGCGATGTACAGGTAACCGTTAGAAGGAATTCTGCCGATTTCAGAAGTTAAAGTGTTAAGGACGATGTTATCGTTGTTCGGTGCAAACACCGGAGCAATTCTTTCGCGTGCAATGTTTTGTTCGATGTTAGTGCTAACGCCCGAACGTCTGAAGCAGTTTTCGCGAGCACGAATGTAAGTCTGAGCTACCTGATTGTCGTTTTCACCGGTGTGAACGGCATCAGGAGTGTTCGGCTGAGTGTTAGGAAGTTGAGTGGTGTAGTTGTAGTCTTTGCCGACCGCTTTTTCTAATCCTTCCATTACGCACTGGTAAGATTTAATAAGATTACTGTCTTTCGGAGCCACCGCTGTAACCCAGTGATCGGCGTGAAGACTTGTACCGAATGCAGAAAGGTTTCCTGAAGAGAAGTTGATATTAACTTTATCGCCCGAAGCATCTCCTGTGTTAGTGCCGGGATTTACATAAAGAAACTTATTGTGGTGCAGGCGCCATGGGCTTGAAGTCAGGCCGCCCAGGTATGAAACCTTCAGCGGTGATCGCGCAGAGCTTAAGTCAGCTCCGGCGCAGGCCTGGTTTGTTTTTAAAGAATCAATGTTAGCTTCAGAGCCGCGGTCAAGTACGATACGTACATTCACATTGTTCTTCAGCAGCTCACATAGTTTTGTGTGAACTTTTTTATTTGAAAAACTGAAGTAAGAGATAAAAACCTGAGACTTCGCCGGATTTTTTAAAGCGCGGTCTAACTGCGCATTGATTTTGTTCACCATCTGAGAACGGTCGTCCAATGTACGGGAGTCGTCCATATTGCAAAAAGAGGGCTGGTAGCCAACGTAGCGGCAATTTAATTTCGTGTGCATGAGGTCAAACTGGATGTCAGTTGACTGCGCCAATGCAGCAGGAAGAATTAAAAAATTACAGGCGATAGTTGAAACGGCAAATTTCAATAGCTTCATTTTCATTACCTCTTTTTTGAGAGGCCCTAATATATAGGAAGAACCGGAAAAAATCGCGGGTCTTGGGGAATCACAGGTATTTGAAAGGAAATACCTGTCAAGACTACAGGATTGTCAAAAGCTTGGACGCTTTTCATAGGGCGGAATCTCATTATTATACGTAAAATTAGTAGACTTTTTTTTTGAGTTCGACAGGATTTCGGGGCCGCAGTCCGGTATTTTTGAATTGATTTAGTACGCTGTTTGCAAGTTATTGAAATGACAAGAGGAGGGCTTCAGTGAAAAATTTAATCTCGGTTCTTTTACCGCTATTAGTCCTTTCTTCTTGTAATAAAGCCAAATTCACAGACATCAATGATTCATTGGTAGCTGAAAGCGGCACCGATTCCGGTATCGGCGATGACGGAACCGGTGGCTCCGGCCCCGGTGGTGGCGGGCCAGGCGGGGGAGGCGGCAGTGAGCCTGCTCCGGGCGGTGGTGGCAGTACTCCTAATCCTCCGGCTAAAGAGTGGCTCAGTAATAACTGTAAACCTGAAGAGTTAAGAAAGCGCGAGTTACCTTCTCCGTATTCAACTAACAGCAGACGTGGTGGCGTTCAGCAGCTTAACGGAGGCGATTTAATTTATAACAACTACGGTGAGTTCAATATTCAGCAGGTCACTGCGAACAGCATTAAAGTCAATGAAGTGGCTGAGCTTTCCATGCATCAGGTGAGCGCTAAAAAAATTGATCTCAATATTGTTTCTTTAATGTCGTTTCATCAGATTGCAGCTGACGAGATTCGCGTGAATGCCGTTAGAATTTATACGGATATTCATCAGGTCAGTTCTCCTGCCGGATTAAAACTTCTGGTTCAGGCCAAAGAGGCTAAAAGTTTTCATCAGGCCTCTGCACTTTGTATCCGTACTGAAGCGATGGATTCCATCCATCAGGTTTCGTATGCTCACATCGTCGGCGAAAACAATGCGACTGTTAAGAGTGCTCATCAGTTACAAGAGCTTCAGGTAACTGATGCAAACGTGGATGATATTCACTCGGTAAAAACAGTGGTTCTGAAAAACTCTCATGTGCGAAGAGTTTCTCAGGTCGGTAAGCTGATCCTTATCAATTCAACTGTCGATAGTATTGATCAAGTCGGTAAAATCGAGCGCCCTTAGCCTTAAAAGCCCCTCTGGCGGCGCATCTAAAAGCTTCGTCCTGGTCCAGTTCAAAAAACTCATAGGACCTACGGCTTGAAATGGTAATCCAAGCAACAGATTCTGATTTTAACTTCCGAACAGAATTTAATGAAGATTCTGTTGATGCTGCTATTTCCAATTCTGACTTTCGCTGCCGATATAAAACCGGCAAAAAAGAAAGTCGTTCGTAGACCTGCTCAGGTGCAAAACGCGCAAATTTTTATTGGTCACAACCTGACGCCTTCGACTGAGGTTTTAACTAAAGGCGCTGTAACTGCAGGAAACTATGCTGTTGGTTATGGTGTTACAGAAAATATTTTGCTGGCAACAAGCCCATGGATCTGGACAACTTATAATACGACAAATCTGCATCTCAAATACAGTCAGATCATCAGCCCGCAGTCCACAGCCGGATTTTTAGTTTCTTATTTTGACAGTTTCGGTTCCGGAGACTTGATTGATTCTTCTTATAACAATTCAATGCCGGGAGCTTTCGCACTACCGTCAGCCTCAGAGCTGCCGATCGGCACCAATCGTTATCAGTGGACCAACTATTCAGCCAGTGGTCTTTACAGCTACCGTTATGAAGGCGGTAACACTCAGTATCTGAATTTAAAGTACAGTTATTTTGTGAATGATGACCGTCCGTATTCGCTTCGCATGGATCCGGGTGATGATGGTATTCGTGATCAGGTCGACGTTTCTACATTGCTGAAAATTCCGGTTGAAGACGGGGCCAGCATTTCATTAGAAGGCGGCGTGATCGGTGTGAACTTCGTTGAACCCTATGCACATATGGGGGCGTCTGTCGGCTTTCAGAATAAAGGATGGCT
>JAJFMT010000080.1 GCA_020696855.1 Pseudobdellovibrio sp. | reverse complement strand
GGTGAAAGCCGCACTTGCTATTCTGACATGGTTTGCCCGACGCAAGTTTCTTTCGGTACAGACCGTCATTATTCAAAAATCGTCTTAACTCGTAACAACGACGGCAATTATCCGACAACAAACTTAGAAGGATTCAGCGACGTTACTGTTGATCTTTCTGAGACGCCTCGGTTCGGTTCTTACTATTGCCGTTACGAATTGCCTGTAGCATACTAAAAGCATGACATTAGTTTTTACTACTTTGATGGCAGCCTGCCTCTGGGCGTTGCCGTCATTTGCATTAAGCGATTCTGAAATCAAAAAGAATCAGCTTGAAGACATCTTCATCTGGAAGATCAGTGATGAATTAAAGTTAACGGCAAAAGAAGAAAAGACCTTCACTGAAGTCAGCAAAGAATTAAACCGCAAAAAGTCAGAACTGAACCGAAAAATTCAGGACGCCATTCAAAAGCTGAATGACAAAAATCAGGAAGCAGCTTTGCAGAATTACCGAAAGCTCATGTCTGAATACAATCAGCTTTCACTGAAAGAGTTCGACTCTATTAAAAAATTGCTGGGGACGCAGAAGTTTGCAGAGTACCTGCAAATTAAGAATGAGCTGACGACGAAGGTAAAATCCATACTCATCGGTGAACGCAATGCCGAGAAGAAAGATTCGCAGGCGAAGCTTCCGCCACCGAAAGTTATCGTCGAAAAATAATAATTAAATTACGGAGACGGTGTGGGCGCTGCAGTTGTGGCCCATTTGTGAAGTTCGGCTTCGGCGTCGTCTACTTTTGTCAGCTCTTCACATTTTTTTAAGAACGCCGGAATATTCGCACCCACTTGCTGATAAACTTTTTCGAAGTCATCCAGGTTTTTCATGTAAGTGTTAAACCCGATCAAGTCGGCGTTGTTAAACTTTTTGCTGAAAAAGCCTTTGTACGAGCGGGTTTTAAGTTTTGGCTTCAGCTGTGCATCGAAGTTGACTGCAATCTGATGCAGGCGCTCTTCACGAAGTTTTTCTTTTTCTTCCGGCGGTAAATTTTTACTGTGATCAAAATCCGAATACCACTTTTTTAAAGCCGTGATTTCGCCTGAAATAAATTTTGAAAACAGTTCGTCATCGCTGTTTTCGTCGCGCACTTTTTTTAGAGTAGCAGAGCCCGCGCCTTCTTTTTGCAAGTAGAACATCTCTGTACCCTTGTTGGCGACAAAAACGGCTAAGCGCTCATTGAAGTTAATGTTATCTTTGATAAAGAGATGAGTGTGCACAAGCTCGTGGATAATCGTATTTGATAACTGATAGTCCGAGTAGTTCAGCATCGAGGACAACAGCGGGTCAGTTAGGTTGCCGAGAGTGGAATAAGCCGAGACCCCGCCGACAGATGTATCATAATTTTTCTTCTGCATGGCGCGCGATTCTTCGAGTGCTTTTTCTTCGCTGAAAAATCCGATGTAAGGCGCTTTGCCTATGACAGGAAAATTCCATAAATAAGGTTCAAATTTCCATTTTTCTGAAGCGTTAACATTGTAAACGACAAACTGACGGCCAAGATCGACATATTCAGAATAATTTTTTGATTTTTTAATGCCCAGTTTATCGTAAGCGAATTCTTTTACTTCTTGCGTGAGCAGAATTTTTCTTTTTTGCTCTTCCGTCAGCTTTCCTTCTTTGAGAACATCTTCAATTGGCCGTGCGGAGTTGAGCATGGATAAATGACTGTAGCTGACGTAAATGACATGGCCGATCTGGCAGCCGGTGAACAGGGTAACGACAAGAATCAACCGAAGAGCTAAAGATACCAAGTCATCCCGGCCTTGAAAGATGTATCGTCAGAGTTGGTGCCGTCACTTAAAGGCGTTTTCCAAAGATCGTAAGAAAATTTAAGGCCGAACTTTTCAGTTACCTGAACTTTTAATCCGACGCCATAGCTTGGAGCCCAGCCGGTAGATTCAGGAATCGAAATAGCTGAGGCGTTCTGGTAACGGATCGTCTGATTTTTTTTAATGTGAGCGGCGCCGCCTTTGATGTAGGGCTGAATGGCGCTCTGTTTTGAAGTCACAACGTAAATCAGCGAGCTATCAGTATACTGGCTGCTTTGCTGAACGGTGCGGGTTGAAGTCGTGTCGGACTCTTCGCCTTCATAAAAAGAATCGGTGTAGCTGAACTCCAGGGCGAACTTTTCTAAAAAGTAAAAAGACAACGATGCGGATTTGGATTCATTTTGATAGTAGTTCGAAGCATTGAAAGTCTTTTTTGAATAGCCGTAGCTTAAGCCCAATTCAGTAACCAGAGCCCGCGCAGTCAAACCGCAAAAACAGACCATAATGACGAGAGCAAATTTCAATTTATTCACAGCTCTTATTTTATCGTAAAGCTATTGGTAGGCAGCTACATTTATATTAAATCTGTACCTAAGACGCACAAATCCGTCGGCCTCGACCTTGGCCTTAGGCGGGTTAGGAAACAGGCGCGCATTTTTAAAAGCGTAAACCGCCGCTTCATCAAACGGCTGATAGCCGCTGCTGCGTTTGATGTAGGCCGAATGATATTCTCCTGTCGATGTCAGCCAAACTTCTAAATCGGTTGTCCATGTTTTGCCTGAGAGAACTGTTCTTTTGTAATCGTGGCTGATGCGGTTCCAGTAGTAATTCGCTCGCTCAACCCAGCGCACGTAAAAAAGCTCTTCCACGCGGCTGTAGAACGAGTAGTAGGTATTTGCATCTGTATTTAAGTTCGTTGAATTCGAAGCCTGAATATCGCTTGGTAACGCATGGCTGATGGCCGACTGCTCACTGACGGCCACTTGCTGGGCGGGGCTTTTCATTCTTGCGAATTCAGGTAGATCACCATCATTTTTTGCAAGCTTTAGTCGGTTAGCCACTTCAGGTGAAATTTTAGTCTGCGGAAGAATTTGCATTTTCGGTTGTGGTGCGGAATTTTCGTTCTGACTTTTCCCAAGAACGGAGGCGCGTGTTTCTTTGACCACGCGCTGGGTTTGCTCAGATTCAAAGCGGGCTCTGTCTTTCACGTCTTTTAACTGCTCAACAGTTGTTTTCAATTGTTTTACCAGCTGGCGGGTTTCGTTAAGCCGCTCCTGCAAAGTCGAATCAGATTTTAATACTTCAAGCTCAACCGGCTTGTTACGGAGATCTTCCATTAAGATGCGTTGGGCGAAGTAAAGTGTGCTTGTAGTCAGCAGAAAGTGAAGCAGCAGACTTAAAGCTATAAAAAAACCCAATTGTTTCACGCAGTTAATTTAGTATTAAAGTGAGACAGTCTCAAGCCTAAAGTCGGGACGAAACACTCAAGTTGAAACAAGTTTCGACCGATAGAGTATTTGGTGGGGGTCTCATGGGTAAAGTGATTGATATTACTTCTCGTCTTAATACTATGGCTGACAGTGCACAGGCTAAAAGCTTTGCAGATGTCGTAAACTACGAAGAGCACAAAAAATTAGTTTTAGTCCACGAACGCCGGAATATTAAACGTACCATTTTGTCCGAATTCGTAAGCGCGATGGTCGTCATCCCGGAAAAGGGCCTCATTCGCGTGGCGATCTACGACATCTCTGAACACGGTATTTCTTTTGATATGGAATTAGATCAGGGTGCATTTGCAGCTGGGGAGCAAATCTCTATGCGCGTATACCTGAATCACAAAACTTACTTCCCGATCAATGTGTCGGTGAAGCACGTAACTAACGAAACTTCTGAAGGCGTCGTTCGCCATGGTACTGAGTTTGCCAAAAACGCGGTAAATGATGCTGCGCTACAGTATTTCGTAAAATTCATCGAAACGGTGAGTTTAGGTCTGAAAAAAGACGAAGGCGATCTGATGGCGCCGAAAATTTCATAATCTGTAATCAAAACGAATAAATAATGTGACATTGAGCCTCGACTAATGTCGAATTAATCATGGCCAGAGCCAGGCCATTTCGGTTTCACCGGAATGAAGTCAGGCACCTCGCCATGATTGATCGACTACATGTCCATGGAGGTTCATTTGTCAGTTAAGACTAAGCGTCGCAAAGTTGTTCTGGATACTAACGTTATTCTTTTTGATGCCTTCGCTTTATTGAAGTTCGGCGATGCCGATATTCATATTCCTTTCGCGGTCATTGAAGAAGTCGATAAATTTAAACGTGACCAAGGTGAAAACGGTCGAAACGCCCGTCAGTTCAGCCGCTTCGTTGACGTACTTCGCGGTAAAGGTTCGCTTGCTCAAGGTGTGCAAATCGATAATCACGAAACATACGTTTACATCACAACCGACATGGGAATGGCCGGAATCGGTGTTGAGCTGGATCAAGCCAAAGCTGATAACCGTATCTTAAGTACGGCGCTGGCTTTACAAAAACAGCATCCTCGTTCAAAAGTGGAGTTGATTTCAAAAGACATCAACTTGCGTATTAAGGCTGACGTTTACGGAATCTTTGCAACTGACTATGATAACTCTGATGTAAATCAGGAAGATCTTTACGAAGGTTACCAGGAGTTCGAAGTTACTCCGTCTAAGATCGATCAGTTCTACACTGAAAAAAGAATTAATATCGATGCGAAGCTGATCGGGAATCAGTATGTGATCCTGAAAGATTCTTCAAACGCGAATCACTCGGCTATCGGCAGATACTCTTTAAAAGAAAAGGCCATTATTCCTTTAATCAATCCGCCCGACAGCATCTGGGGAATCACTGCCCGCAACGTTGAGCAAAGTTTCGCATTAGATGCTTTGTTGAATGACGAATGCATGATGGTTTCTTTAGTGGGTAAAGCGGGTACTGGTAAAACGTTGTTGGCGATCGCAGCCGGTTTATTCAAAACTTTGGATGAAGGCCGTTACCAAAGATTGTTAGTGTCTCGACCGATCTTCCCAATGGGCCGTGACATCGGTTACTTACCGGGTGATATCGAGCAAAAATTAAATCCATGGATGCAGCCGATCTTCGACAACGTAGAGTTCTTAATGGGCGCAGACAAAAAAGCTGCCGGCCGCGCACAGGAATTAATTAACCAAGGAATGCTGAACATCGAACCGCTGACTTACATCCGCGGCCGCAGTATCCCGAAGCAGTACCTGATCGTGGATGAATCACAGAATTTAACTCCGCACGAGATTAAAACGATTATCACACGTGCAGGAACAGGCACTAAAGTTGTTCTGACAGGTGACGTTTACCAGATCGATAATCCTTACGTGGATTCTGCGAACTCGGGTTTAACTCACGCGGTGGAAAGATTTAAAGGGCAAGAGATTGCTGCGCACGTAACACTGACAAAAGGTGAACGTTCGCCATTAGCAGAACTTGCTGCAAATATTTTATAGAGAGTAAAAGAAGTATGACCGAGACCCCTTCACCGGATGACCGTTACGTCGGTTACAAAGCAACAGAGACGATTAAGATCACTGACAAGATGGTTCGGCAGTTTGCCGAAATGTCAGGTGATTTTAATCCGATTCATCTTGATGACGACTATGCCAAGACAACTCGTTTTGGCAGACGTATTGCGCACGGGATGATTCTGGCTGCTTTGAT
Organism: Pseudobdellovibrio sp.; assembly: GCA_020696855.1. GTDB lineage: Bacteria > Bdellovibrionota > Bdellovibrionia > Bdellovibrionales > Bdellovibrionaceae > Pseudobdellovibrio. Next base: position 5,170 of record JAJFMT010000080.1, on the reverse strand, counting down.
TTCCCGATTCTTGAACGAGAAGATCGGGGCCGGGGGGATTTATCTTGGTCAGACTTTGAAGTTTACGAATCCTGTTTTCATCGATGATGAAATTACTTTTGAGCTGGAAGTGACGAAGCTTCACAAGACTCGCGGCCTTGGCATTATCGAAACCAACGCTAAAAAAGCCGACGGCGAGTACGTTGTGAAGGGCGAAGCCACTATCATGATGGCCTGGGGAATTAAGTAGTCCACCTCGGCATCTTTTCCGAGAGTCCTTCTTTTTTATATTTTAAGATTTCTCTTTGAATTAGAAAACCACACAGGCTCCTTGCCTTCACCGAAACTCAGACGAACATGTCTGATGAGCTTGCATTCGCAACCTCACCAGCCAAATTCGTCTGAGACGCGTCACGCTTTTCGGAGGTGGTTTTCTAAATCAAAGAGAAATCTAAAAATATAAAAAAGAAGGACTCTCGGAAAAGGAGCCAGTGCCATGAATACAGTGAGAGCGGGGCTTAGAGTGTCTGCACTAGGGTCTTCTCTCAGTTAATTGCTTCTCGCCTCCTTTTCCTTTCCTTTTTACCCGTGAAAAAATGCCTTTGTGGGTTTTTTAAGCAGGCGTGTTATAACTGCGCCGTTACTTAAAAACAACAATCCTTTACCCCTAGGAGGCTACCTATGTTCCGTCATTTATTAGCGATCACTGTGATTGCTGCTGTTACTCAAATTGCTTTGGCAGATTCGCCAACGCCGCCGATTGCTCCCGTTACTACTGTTGAAGAAGATATCAGTGAAACGAATTCGACTCAGAAGATTACGTGGGATCGATTAGCTGATGTTGGCTCATCCGCTCTTGCGAAAGTAAATGCAACTGTCCGTGCTGACCTTGTTGAGTCGGCTTGTGGTGCTTCGGAAGAGCCTGACCGCTCTTATGATTACGATGCGACTGCAAAGGTTATTGAACTGAATGATAAGTATATCGCTTACACTGTTACATCTAGTTCTTATTGCGGTGGGGCTCATCCTAACTACGGTACTTATCACTTAACCTTTGATGCTAAGACCGGTGAGAAGCTTGATCTTGGTAAAGAAGTTCCGCTTCAGAATTATGATGGCGACAATGTTGACTGGGATGCCCGTGATAAGTACCAGCAAGAGCTGGCTGAGATCATGTTACGGGAAGCAAAAGCTTCTAACAGCACGGCTATTAAAGATACTGAGTGCTACGAAGATTTGTCAGACGCAGAAGTTGTTGAGCAGATCAAAAGTTTTTGGCCAAGCATCTCTGGCCTTGCTCCGGGAAACAAAGTTATGACATCAACATCGCCTCCGCATGTGGCGACTCCTTGCCAGTTTGATTTGCCTGTACCACTTGAAGCTGTAGAAAAGTTCTTAGCTCCGGACAGCAAAATTAAAGAATTACTGAAATAATTAAAGACTTTGAAGCAGCTGTTTATTCAGCTGCTTTTGGAATTCTTCGCGGTTTATTTTTTTGCCGGTCAGCACTTCGAGACTGACCATGGTTGATGATTTAAAACCGCACGGATTCAATCCTTGAAACGCTTCTGCATCGTAATCTAAATTTATCGCGGCACCATGGTAGGTCGTCCATTTTTTTACTGCGATTCCAAGTGACGCAACTTTTTGGTTTCCGACCCATACACCTGTTTCATCTGTTGCGGCGCTGGCTCCCTCAAGCTTTTGCGCCGTTTTACCAACTGATTCAATACCGTAACTTTTTAAAGTTTCGATGATTGCATTTTCAAAATCGCGCAAATATCCGCGGATTTCCTGCGGGGCCCGCTGATGTCTGGGCTTTTTTAAATTAAGAACAGGGTAGATCACCAACTGCGACGGCCCATGGTAAGTGGCGCGGCCGCCTCTTGAAACTTCTACGACCGGGCCCTTCCATGAAAAGACATCGGAAGGTTGCGTTTGCCGGCCCGTTGTCACCACGGGAGAGTGAGTGCAATAGACGATGTAACCCGGGTGATTTTCATCGGCTGAAACTTCTTCAACTAACTCTAACTGTTTATTAACTGCTTCTTCGTAACCGATTAAACCCCAGTCTAAAATCTTTGGAACTTTAACTGGGGTTTCGGTTAGCGCGTCAGGCATGAGTTGATTTGTTTGTACTACTTAGTGGTTTTTGAATGATGTGAATTGCATGGCCTAGAGTAGCTTCAGCGGCTTCCATCATTGTTTCACCTAAAGTCGGGTGTGGATGAATCGATAATGCTAAGTCTTCAAGTCTTGCACCCATTTCGATCGCGAGTACCGCTTCTGAAATCAGGTTAGAAGCCTCAGGGCCTACAATGTGAACGCCTAAAAGCACATGCGTTTTTTTATCTGCGATCATTTTCACAAATCCATCGGTTTCACTCATGCTGACGGCGCGGCCGTTAGCGGCGAAAGGGAATTTTGCGATTAATAAATCATTGTGGCCTTTGGCACGGCACTCAGCTTCAGTCATACCTGCAGCTGCAATTTCAGGGTCAGTGAAGACAACTGCAGGAACCGTCTTCGCATCGTATACGCGGTTCTGGCCTGAGATAATCTCTGCGACCATAACACCCTCGTGCGAAGCTTTGTGTGCCAGCATCGGCTGACCGCAGATATCACCGATTGCAAAAATGTGCGGAACGTTTGTTCTGCGTTTTGCATCGACTGTTACAAAACCTTTTGCATCAACTGCAATGCCTGCGGCTTTTAGGTTAGCCTGGTCACCGTTCGGGCGGCGGCCAACAGTCACTAGAATTTTATCGGCTTTAAAAACTTCGTCTTTACCGTTAATTTCAGCAGTAACTTCATAGCCGTCTTTTGTTTTCTTCTGGCCTTTGGCTTTCGCACCGTATTTTACAACGACTCCGGCTTTATCCAGTTTGCGGGTCACGACCTGAGCGCATTCAGGATCAACAACGCCGGCCAGTAAAGCAGTATTGGCTTCAATAACCGTTACTTCTGTTCCCAGTTTACGAAGGTAACTTGAAATCTCAAGACCGATGTAACCGCCACCGATTACAACGACGCGTTTCGGGATCTCGTCAAATGCCAAAGCGCCTGTTGAAGAGCAAATCTCTTTTTCATCAAAAGGAAAACCCGGAATTTCAATCGGGCGCGAGCCCGTAGCCACGATAAAATATTTAGCTGTTACTGAATCGGTTGCCGTTGAAGATTTAACAGTAATCTCTTTTGAATTTTTAAACTCTGCATTCCCTTTAATGATCGTAACAGAATTTCCTTTTAACAATTGATTCACGCCGCCTGACATTTTATCGCAAACGCTTTGCTTCCAGCCGACAAGTTTTTTCATGTCGACAGAAATGCCGCCTTGAATGTTTAAACCCATCGTTTTGAAATCATGCTGGGCTTTATGTAAAAGGTGAGTGGCGGTGATCATGGCTTTTGAAGGTATGCAGCCGATGTTCAGGCAAACCCCGCCAAGCGCTTCTCTCTCAACGATCGCTGTTTTAAAACCTAATTGCGCCGAACGAATGGCCGCCACATATCCACCGGGGCCTGAACCAATAACAACAACATCAAAGTTTTGCATAATTAGCTCATTCCCATCATGAGAACGCCGGGATTCTGTACTTTATCTAAGAATGACTTCAGGAATCGTGCAGCAACAGCGCCGTCAATTAAGCGGTGGTCGGCAGTAATCGTGTAATTCATTGATTTGATAAATTTGAAACCGCCGTTTTCAGTCGGTACCGGCTTATCAGTGATTTTGTACATTCCTAAAATAGCCACTTCCGGGTGATTGATAATCGGAGTTGCATAAGTGCCGCCCACAGAACCGATGTTGGTAATTGTGATCGTCGCACCTTTCATTTCATCCGGCTTTAATTTTCCGTCACGCGCGCGTTTAGAAAGATCCAGAATTTCCTTTGAAATTTCGAGAATACTTTTCTGATCGGCATTTTTAATAACCGGAACCACTAAGCCATTCGGAGTATCAGCGGCAAAGCCCAGGTTGAAATATTTTTTATAAACGATTTGCGAGTTTGCATCGTCGATTGATGCATTGAATTGCGGGAACTCACGGATAGTTGCAATCACAGCTTTCATCACGATTGGCAGATAAGTGATCTTCGTTTGATTTTTCTCTGCGAAATCTTTTAACGACTCACGTAATGAAACTAACTGAGTCACATCTGCTTCGTCCATCAATGTAAAGTGAGGGATAATCGCTTTTGACATCTGCATGTTCTGGGCGATCTTCTTACGGATACCGATAAGGTCAACGCGCTCTTCAGCTTGTGCATTCGTCGAGTTGTAAGCCGGTTTCGGGAAGTTCATAGAAGGAGTGCCCGCTGCAACTGCGCCTGTTCCTGAAGAAGATGCAGTTGATGCAGAACCTTTAGCATTGAGAACGTCGTCACGGGTTACACGGCCGGCTAATCCTGAACCGCTTAATGAATTGATATCAACACCGGTTTCGCGCGCCAGTCGGCGTGTCGCAGGAGTCGCTAGTACGCGGGAGTCTGCTACAGGAGGGTAAATGTTCGTACCGGCGCCACCAGAAGAAGCTGACATAGCCTGTTGCTGTTGTTGAGGCTGAGGTGCAGGTTTGTTTGCGTTTCCGTTAGAGTGTGCTGTTGCTCCGTTACTGTGAGCTGTTGTAGGGGCAGATGCTGTTGCGCCCCCGCTGCCTGAAAGCACCAAAAGTACAGATTCAACTTTAATGACATCGCCTTTTTTAAATTTTAATTCTTTAACTGTTCCTGCAACAGGAGACGGAACTTCTACCGTTGCTTTATCAGTCATGATTTCTGCAATGGTTTGGTCAGCTTTAACACTGTCACCGATGTTAACAGTCCATTTTACTAATTCACCTTCGGTAACGCCAGGAATAGCTGCGCCACCGCCGCCAGCAGGGGCAGACGTCGCAGGTGCTTTTGGAGTGGATGCCGGAGCATGAGAAGGAGACGCCGCCTGTTGTGAAGCAGAAGCCGGCGCTTGTTTTACACTGGATGCGCCCGCACTGGTTGATTGAGTCGCTGAAGCTCCGTCCAAAGTTAAAATCACAGATTCAACTTTAATAACCTGACCTGGTTTAAATTTTAATTCTTTAACAGTTCCTGCCACAGGAGATGGAACTTCAACAGTGGCTTTATCAGTCATGATTTCAGCTACCGTTTGATCGGGCTTAACAGTATCACCGACTTTTACAGTCCATTTAACT
>JAJFMT010000157.1 GCA_020696855.1 Pseudobdellovibrio sp. | reverse complement strand
GTGAAATAAACCCGGGGGTCTTTTAGAGTACCCCCTATTCACTTGTGGGGCGGGATTGAAATCTAAAGTTATATTATTCTGTGGAATTTTATTTATAGCCTTTGCTGTTCTATTGAATAACAGTGAAAGCCCGCAAAAATCCTCTCCTATTTCTTCAATTAAGTCGCAAGCCATAAAAAAATTGAAAGCCGTAGCTAAGATTACGGCCGTTGTTATGCCTCCTGCTTCTGATTCGGTTCACTTCGATGATCAAACCGAATATGAAGAAAAACTTAATTCTGTTATTGAATCGATGCCCACTTTAAATACCGTCAGCGAACCGCGTGCTGACAGCGACAACCAGATCCATGGCCTGCAGGCCGACGAAATGGCTGAAGGCCACGCACTGGCAAAGCTTCGCAAACTGAGTTTAGAAAATGAGAAGTACATTTCTTCAACTCAAAAAGCCTATGCCGGCTGCGCCGAGCGTTCAGACCTCGCAGCACAGTCCGTACGTGCTGTCTGCTTTATGCGTGCAATGGAAATCAGTATTAAATTAAATAACCCGCAGCTCATCGTTGACCTCAACGTACCTGCGGACGTCCGCCGGTTGGCATTACAACTGGTAAACTAAGGGGAAATGGTATGAAACAACTTATAGCGTCTTTAATCACAGTTGCGATTGCAGGGGCCGCACACGCCGAAATTAATTTTTCGAAGTCCGTGCCGTCAGAGCAAAGAAAACTATTAACCCGCGACATGTTCTTTTTAGCTAATCAGCCTTATCCTTCTGACAGCAAATTAGCTCAAATGATGGAAATCCCATCGACGGACGGTTTAACGATTCTTAACTGGATTGATAACCGCATGGTTCGAATCGTGGGCGAAGATTTCGAATTAGAAAAAAACATTGCCATCGTCAATCAAAGCTTTTTTCCTGAGCCTTCTGAAACACCTTCTATTCCGACTGTGGTGAATACTCCGGGCGGTTCAAGTGGCGGCGGCAAAGTTCAGACAGTTATGTCAAACTTGGGTGGAGCCGTTTACATCTCAGGTAAAATGAGTCACGTGATGTTCTCTTTAAAAGTGGATGATAACAAAATCAATATAACCTCTCCTCGCCTTGGAGTTTTCAAAGTTGGTGAAGGACTGTTTAATACTCAGCTTACGAAATCTCCTGCTGATTCTAAAATGAGTACTTACTTCCGCTTAGCAACCTTGGTCCACGAAGCGCGCCACAGTGACGGACGCGGCAGAAGCGCGGGGTTCTTACACGCGATCTGCCCGACGGGCCACCGCTTTGCCGGTTATGCCGGTTGCGATGCCAGCTCTAACGGTCCTTACACGATTGAAGGCCAATTTTTAAAAGTAGCAATTCAAAACTGCAAAGACTGTCAGCCAGGCGAACTTGAACCAGAAAAAACAGTATGAAGACGCTATTGCGAACGCACAGGCAGCTATGCAACCGCAAGCGGCTCCGACTGAGGCTCCGCGCTGGGATGCAAACCCTGAAGGGACTTACCCGACTGTCAGCCGTGACAATACGTGGTCCAGCATCTATCAACTGAACGCAAAAACGAAATAAGTCTCTGCCCCGGGCGGTAGGCAAAAACGGCCTAGTCTTCAGCTGGCCGTTTGTCTTATAGGTTTTTAAATTTTAAAATGATTAAATGATCTCATCCCAATCAATAAGGAGATTTTGATGAGATCAATTTTAGCATTAGTTCTTACCGTTACCGGATTAACAGCTTTCGCAGATCAGTGTCAGTGGAATTCAGCTTCAGATGCTGAATCAGCTCGTGCCCTTATCAACTTACATAAAGAAGTTATGTTCTATTGCCAAAACTGTGGCGATTCGAAACCAAGTTTTATCGCAGAAGTAAAATCTGTTCGCACTGCACAGGCATCTATGTCAGGTCAGAAATATCCTTACCGAGTTGTGACTTTAACTTTAGATAACAACGAACAAAAAGAAGTGGATTTAGCTTACTTGTATGTTCGTACCGCTTCAGACATGTTTGCCAATACGGCGCAATTAGTTGGCTGCCCGAGTGAAGGTGCAGTGACTTTTATTCAGACTACAAACAGAAACCAAAAGTTACAGCATTACTACAATGACCAAGGCGTTCGCGTTCCGGTAGCTTCTTCTACAGCTGCGACTGCAACAGGTAACGGCGGCGTGCGCGTTCCTGCAAGTGCAACTCCGAAAACAAAGTAATTTAATTTTTAAATTAAGTTAACGAAAGGGCGTTCTGATGAGCGCCCTTTTTTTTACCTAAGCCTTTTTCCACGAACATGAAAAATAGTATTGGCCCCTTATTCTTCTCTTGGGCATCGGATAGAGTTCAGGTTTCCTTTTGAGGCTTCGATAGCTAAAATGAAGTTGTACATGTCCGGATCGTGCTTTGGGTACCATGATTGGTTTGTACCGAATCTTGCCGGCGAATCTGCCGGAATTAAATAATACGTAATCGCCTGAGCAAAGTATTCCATACTGTTCGTGGCGGCATAACGGTCAGGGAACGTGTCTTTGCGTTTTGCCTGAGCGTAAAGTCTCTCGATACAGTTTGCTAAAGCCGGATAGGATGCCTTCATGTGAAAATGAAGCTGATGAACCATTTCATGGCCCAGCAAATTGTAATCACCTTGCACGCTTTCAAATGTTTCGTCGTGATCCGCAATTACGACATTGCCGCCAAGGCCCCGTACGTCGTCCCATAGACGGTTATCATGCGGATAAGAGATGCGCTGATCTCTTATGTCTGAATAACCGGGCGAGCGGCTTAGTAATTCAAACGGCATTTTAATATATGTTCTATATACCCGTGTGTTGTTAAGCTCTGCAATGAACGGAGCTAAGATGCGCGAGCCGTATTTAATTCTTTCATGCGAATCTTCGGGTAAAGAATTCCAGTTCAAGAAGTATTCGCCTGTTTCAGCAGGAAAAGTAACTTTTGAAACGACGGCCTTCATTTTATTAATGTTCGTTTGATAATCCGGGTAAACGGCGTAGCGCTTCTTTCGTTCGATTAAGCGCATGCCCCAGTGTGAACGGTTGTTGTACGGGCAAGCCTGATGGGCCTTCCAGTAAAACTCCTGCCCTTGTGCCATCTGCCCGCTGATCACCAACAGACCCGCATAGGTGCTGAGTAAATTGGATTTTCGGCTTTGCTCGGCGCCGGAAGCTTTTAATTTTTTTATTAAATCGGCTAAAGAAACTTCGCCGTCTTTCCATTTATCCAGTTCACTGTTTAAAGCCGCCTCTTCAGCGGACGTCAGCATCGTGTCTTTACAAACCTGATTCGTAATCTGTGTATAGTTAAAAACATTCTGCTCAACCGGAAGTTTAGACCGCATGTTCGTATACGGATAATAGGCATTGTAGATCTGTAACGCTTTATTAAATGTAATTCCATCTGATAGCGCATACTGCGAATAAAAAGCGATGTCCCACCAGTCGAGAGGGTTAATTAAAGTTTTAACGTCTTTAATTAAATAATTTCTGGCGTCCTCGTAACGGTGCTCATTGTACATGATCTGAAAGCGGTACATCTTCAGTAAACGGTTGTAAAAACCCACAGGAGATCTTTCGATTTCAGCATTTAAAAATTTCAGAACTTCGTCTTTTGAATTTTTAACCGGCGTTGTTGAACCTACGAATTCAATTAAACTTTTCGCAAGATCTTTTTCGGCCGCTGACCACGTGGGGTGAGCCGCGATGATCGCATCCGTTCTATCGGCATACATTGAAAACTGCGCGTACAACGCCATATCTAAAGTTAAAGCGCTTGCGCCCTCGCCCTGGAAGTCATCTGATCTGTGGCCCGCATCTAAAAGCTGATAGGCTTTTGCCAGTTGATTATCAACCTTCGCACAACGTGCCGCCTGAATTAGGGTAGCAACAGGAATACCGCGGCCTCTGCCAGAGCGGATGCAGTTTTCTACCTGCTGATAGCACTTCTGAAACTGACCTTTTACTGTCAGCGACAATGCGTACAGATAGCTGTTCTCACCCGTACAACTTGGGGCCTTTTTTGCCGAAAGATTTTTTAAATCAGTTTTTAACTGACCCGGCAAATACTCATCCCCGATGACAGGTGACGGCTGTGCCGGAGGCTGAGGTTCGTTATTTAATTCGTAAAAATTCTGAAAAGCTTCAGGAACTTCGTGCGGAAGCTGCGGTAAATCATCTGTAAAAACACTTTGTGCATGAGAAGAAAACGAAACAAAAAATAAAACGGCAAACAACCACTTATTCACGATGCGACTTCGCGATTAAAGAAAATTAGTATTGAGTTTGTTAAGAAAAGCTAAAGAGCAAATATGGGCCCTACTGCCCTACGGTTGCGGCTTTCACAGCTTTAAAAGCGTTTAAACGGCCTTCTGAGACGCAAAGTCCTTTAAGGGCCGGCAGCTTGTCCACATTTTTTAAAAGTAAGCGCTTAATGTCGCCTGCTTTCAGCTTGGGGTTAGCCTTTCTCATAAGGGCCACTACTCCCGCCGTGATCGGCGATGCCTCAGAGGTGCCGACACTCATTTTAAACTGGCCCGGCAAGTGCGAAACAATAATGGCTTCCCCGGGTGCAAGCAAGTCGACATTCTTTTTACCGAAACTGCTGATAACAGAAAGACCATCCGCGCGTGAGCTGGCGCCGACTGAAATGACATTATCGAATTCAGTCGTCAGGCTTGCCGGATAGAACGGAATTTTATCCAGGTCATCATGATAGTTTCCGGCAGAAAACAGCATCACGACGTCTTTTTGGCGGGCGTACTCAACTGCTGATTTTAAGTTTTTAATTTCATCGGCAGAAGGACGGTAACCGAAGCTTCCGTTAATCACTTTTGCGCCGCTGTCTACCGCATGTCTGATGGCATCAGCTATATTAATTTTTAACGGGCCTACAGGCGCAATGTTAATGGCGATTAAAGAACCTTTTCTGACAATGCCCGTACTGCCGTAATCATTCAAACCGTCGGCTGCAATCAGGCCTGAAACAAGAGTTCCATGCTGGGAGGACTCCCCGTCCGGTGTAAATTTACGGAATTCACTTCCGGAAAAATCTTTTGATAATTTAATATCAAAAACATCGCGAAGATCCTGATAGCTGAGGTCAAAGTCCATATCGATCACGGCTATTTTGACATCGCTTGTATCTGCCGGTAACAAATCCCACGCCTGCGGCGCCTGAATAGCGGAGAGGTACCATGCCTGATTGATATAAGCCGGATCTCCTTGCGGACTGACTGCAAGCGCCTGAAGGGACATAAAAAGAATGAAAAAAGCCGCTTTCACAGCGGCTATTTTACATCGTCTTCAGATCTTGTTGGAGGCGGAATCTTCCACCCTGAAAATTCTACTTAACTGTTAAATAGTTGTTAGCTTTAAGCTTAAACTTCTGAGCGAAGATGCGCTCGTTGGTTCTGAACTGCACGTAGTAAATTCCGTCTTTCAATTTGTAAGAAGTTTTAGGGTCAAAGCAATGTTCACCCTTCGTCATTGGCGCGTGCGCCAGTGCGAAGTTGTTCTTACCCTTGTTATCAATAAAGCCGCCGTTCTTATCGAGCGTACGGACTGTTACGTGCGTATCACGGTCAAGCTCTACGCAGATGCCACTGCTGTTTTTAACAACTGACTTATGAGGAACAACATAATTTGTTTTTGCGGGCTTTACAGATGCAGGCGAGCGTGCGCTGCCCTCGCTTAACGAAAAGATTCCGCCACCCGCTGCAAACCCTGTATCAGGCCGGATAAAGTAAATGCGGTTCAGGTTGCCGCCGTCTTCACGTGTAGACCAGGTTTGACCGCCATCAGTCGTCATGAGAGTGCCATTGCCGTAACCGCCTGCCCACCCAGTGTTTTCATCGAGAAATCCGATCGCTTCTAACTGCCAGTTCTTACTGGCATCAGCGACAATCGTTTGCCATGTATTACCACCGTCCGTAGTTTTAACGATTTTTGTAACTGAATCGGTATTTGAATAAACAGAGCCGTAACCGACCCGTTCATTTACGAAATCAAGCTTCCATAAAATATCAGAGGCTCTTGTCGGATATGTTGTGGCGTTC
>JAJFMT010000156.1 GCA_020696855.1 Pseudobdellovibrio sp. | reverse complement strand
AGAAGCAACTTTCTAGTAGTTTGAAAATCATCTGTCGCGCGCATCCCCTCGGTGTTTGTGGCATGTGTATCTCAGGCAAATTTGTCGTCTGAGTTTCAAACCCAGACGACAAATTTGCCCGAAACCCAGAGGTGCTGCAAACTCTGTGTAAGTCGGGCGGAAAGTCCGCCCGAAACCCTGAGGGACACAGGCGATGTGTGGACTATCATTAGCTGAGCGCGAGTTGCATACATAGTGATTCAACCGCTTTTGCTTCTTCAAAAGAAAAATCCCGCGCATTGATACGCTCAAGAACACTAAAATCACAAACGCCATGCAAAGAATCGTAGCCGCTCTTCCCGGCAGAGGAATTAGCTGCCAAAGCCAGCCAGCGGCGCCAAATTCCTGAAGCGGTCACATCATCACTGACACTTTTAAAAAGCAAAGAATGCAAAGTTTGAAACAAGTGAAGAGGGTGGGAGTTCATATCTGAAATAATGTATTCAAACCCTTCGCGAAACGCAGCCGTCGGCTTTTCAGAATCTAATTCCGCTCCGCCATTCGCGTCAGCAGCAGAAGAAGAAAAAGAGGAAGAAGAGCCGTTCAAAAGTGCCGCAAGAGACTCATCATTAATAAAAGAATTAACAAACTTGTAAAAGCCCAGCTGCCTATCGCGGTGCTGAGGCTCATAAAAGAAATGATCGGCGTGAATCAAATCGTGAATCACAAAACAAAGATAATCACGGCCAGAATACAAACGCTCAGGCCAGGCAGAAAAATCTTCGTCCATCGAAACGATGCGCTCTCCGCGAAACTGAATTTGTAGTAGCTCAAAAGGCGAAACCACTCCGGAAGATAAGCGCAAAGGGTAACGGCCTGTACGAATGTAACATAAGCTTCGAAAGCAGGATTCAGGCAGAGCCTTGATTCGGTGGGCGTTTAAGAAATCGAATAAATTCATTGAAGACGGCAACTTAGATGGAATCAAAACGGGGGAGCCTTCGAAAATTTCAGACAATGTAAGCTTATGATTGTAATTTTTATCCGATAATACACATGAAACATCCACATCAAGAGATGAAGTCGTCAGCATGGCAGTTGAAACGATTGGCAATGCCCGAGGGCCGCCATACCAGTCGTTGGGGCGGCGCAGGCAGCTCAAAACTGTCACCCACGCTTGCAGCTTTTCCACATTTTCGAGCGATTTAAAACGTTTTTGCCACATTTCGAAGACATTTTGATACCGGCGATAAAAATTCTCATCACAAAATTGAATGCGATATCTGTCTTTATGTTTCGTCTGAATAATACTTTCCATTTCTCGAATATTTAGTGCTTGCTTATCTTCTTCTGGTCAAGTTGAATCAACCCCGAACAAAGTGATTTTCGTATTCGTGGAGGGGTTCTCATGAATAAGCCAAGTCAAAGCCTTTTCTTAAAAAGCGCTCTGTTGTTTTTAGTAACGCTCAATATTTCATTGGCAGCGCAGGCATTGCAGTCCGGCCTTGATGAAATCAGAAGCGATGACGACTTCGTTTACTCACACTACTACATGATTAAAGTAGACCCAAAAGCTGACCGCATTGATTTATTAAGATTCGAAGATATCAATCAAACATTTCCGCGCCCGGCAGAGCCTTATAAAAGAGACGTTCAGTACGGAAGCTGGTTAAAAGATAAAGACAGCTGTTTAAATACACGCGCCAAAGTTTTACAGCGCGATTCATCGACGAACGTTACTTTTTTGCCGAACGGCTGCACTGTTGATGCCGGCAGCTGGGATGACCCATACACAGGCAAACTTCACGAAAAAGCAAAAGACATTCAAATTGATCACGTTGTTGCATTAAAAAATTCCTACATGACCGGCGGCCATGAGTGGTCTTCGGCTAAGCGCTGCTTGTATGCCAACTACATGGGTAACAACTTTCACTTATTATCTGTAAACGGCCCTGAGAACTTAAAAAAGGGCGACACAACACCTAGCCAGTATGTACCACCGAACAAAGCTTACACCTGTGAGTTCTTAAAAAACTGGTTAAGCATCAAAACAATCTGGGCGTTAAGAATCACTCCTAAAGAAGGCGATGCCATTCAAAAAATCGCTGCAGAAAACAATTGTGAAAAAAGCAAAATGCAAATGTCACAAGACTACTTAGAATCACAAAAACGTTACATCGAAGAAAACATGGATCTTTGCGGTGGCGTAATCCCGGGTTACAAACCGGATGAGCCTGTTGACCCGAACACAGGAGCTACGAACACTCCTGTTGAGCCGGTTCCTAATACTCCTAAAGGGGAGTAGTGAATGCCAGAGCTCGCAGCCGGTTATTGTATTGGGGCGGCTCTTTCATTAGTTACGACTTTTCTGTTTTTTTATACTCATTTAAAAATCTATAAAAACCCGCGCTACCGTACTTTGCAGAATAACCTGCAGTTACTGAAAGTCCGCTGGAGCGAGATCGACGGACGTTTAGAGAAGTTCTCGGAAGGCGCCGAAGAGGAAGAAGTCTCGCGCGCTAAAAACAGTTTTTTAATCTTCGGGATCTTCGCCGTCATTCTGAGCTGGGCGGGCTTGTTCTTTTTGCTGCTGATGTGGTTTTCGATAAAGAAGCTGGTTAAAAACCGTTTAGAAGACTATCTTTTTGCGTCCGAGGCCGCGCAAAAGCAGTTTTCGAAGCAAGAAATGCGGGACTTCTGGCTTAAGTTACAGAGCGCAGGATTTGACTCGTTACCGGTTACAGAACAAGCTAATAGCTGATGAAAAACATTCTTCTGATTTTAATTTCATTTATGGCATTGACCGGCTGTGCTTCGTATATGAAGCGTCAGTCATGTGAGTCAACTAACTGGTTTGAATACGGCCAAAACGTGGCGCTGGACGGCCGCAGGCTGACCGGTGATCAGTTTATTTTAGAATGTCAGCGTGCAGACGCTGATTTAGATGAAGCCGACTTAGACCGCGGTTTTAAAGCTGGTTTAGCAAGATACTGTCAGCCTGAAATCGTTTTACAAACCGGAAAGAACGGAAAGTTCTTCAACGAAGAGATGTGCACGGGCATGGG
>JAJFMT010000079.1 GCA_020696855.1 Pseudobdellovibrio sp. | reverse complement strand
AACGAGTTTCCATTTCAGGCTTCGCTTCAGTACGAAAATCAAGGGCATGGTTGTGGTGGATCACTTGTGGCCTCTAACTGGGTACTAACTGCGGCCCATTGTGTTCGCGGTTATGTAAAAGAAAAAATGCTCGTCGTGATGGGTCTTCACGACCGCAGTAAAACTGAAGTGGCCGTGGGATTTCAAATCGAAGAAATTATTATTCATCCACAATATGGGCTACACGGTTTGGAAAACGATTTGGCTTTGATAAAACTGCAGGGTCACTCTGTCATTCGTCCGATAGCACTTAACGAAGACGACTTCGCGGTTTCGCCGGTAAGCCCGCCGAAGGCTTGGGTGTCAGGTTGGGGAATGACAAAGCAGGGTAATGCGAAGCTGCCATACATTCTGCAAAAGTTAGAACTTCCATTAGTCACTAAGGAAGAATGCAATAAGCCCGCTTCTTACGACGGACAAATTAAAGAAAGTCAGCTGTGTGCAGGGTTCAAAAAAGGCGGCAAAGACAGTTGTCAGTGTGACAGTGGCGGCCCGCTGTTTTTCAGATCTGAAAATAATGAATTTAAATTAATTGGCGTTGTCAGCTACGGAAAGGGCTGTGCTCTTCCGGATAAGTACGGCGTTTATACCAAAGTCAGTTATTTTTACGACTGGATTACAAAAACGATTTCTGAATAAGATAGTAAGAGAATTGAAATGACGAATTCAAACACAAGCACTGAAAAAATTAACCATTTATTTAAACATTTACTTCGCGTGCACAAATCGCTTTTGGATTTTCAGCGGCTGGTAATGGAATCGCTGGATCAAAAAAAGTATTCACCGTATGAAGCCCTGCAGATGGCGATCAATCATCCGGACTTTGCCTGGCTTCGAAAGATATCAGGAGTCATGGCCTTGATGGATGAGGCTACCTCAGATAAAAAGAATCCCCCTGACGAAAACAAGCTAAAAGATTTTGTACGGTTGTTGAATGATCTTTTTACCGAGGCCACTCAAGACCCGGATTTTAAAAGACGTTTTGATATCGCTGTTAGCCGCGATCCTCATCTGGCAAAGGAAGTCGCAGATCTTAAAGCGGCTTTGTCCGAATTAAAATCGTAAGCCCAATTTAGAATCCAAAAACCAAAAGCCAGTAAGAAAGCCCTTTCAGGTTTCTTGCGACGGCTCTTTCAAGCGTCATTTCGTTCAAGTGTTGCTCCAGTATTGATTTTGTAACTGTGTATTCGTAATTCATAATAATTCTCCCTGAAATCAAGGTATAATAAAGTAATACATTTATAAATATCGTTTATTAAAGTATCGTTTTCTGATACCATTCATACAGAAAGGTCGTAGTTTATGACAAAATTGACCAGTGAGCAGATCAAAGAAGCCGTTAAGCATGTCATGAAAGCCCAGAACAAATCTTACGGGGAACTGGCCGAGTATCTTGAAGTTTCGCTTCCTACCGTTAAGCGGTTTATGTCGAAAGAAGAGCTGAGTCTATCGCGCCTTTTGCAGATATGTGCCTGGCTTGAAGTGGGAATCGGTGATCTTGAAAAGTTAATTCTTTCGGGCGATGAATCAGAGCGCGTGCAGTTTACCGAAGCGCAGGAAAAGTTTTTGGCGCAAAATCCCTCGTATTTGTCTTTTTTGTTTCAGCTATATGCGGATGAAACGCCTGACGGCATTCAAAAAAAGTACGGCATCAGCAAAAAAAGCTGCGATCTGTATTTGCTGCGGCTGGAACGCCTGGACCTTTTAACTCTAAAAGCAGGAAAAGTTCGTTTGCCTCATAAGACTTTTCCTAAACCAATTCCATACGGAGTCTTAGTGAAGCATCAGTACGATCAGGTATTGGATACGGGCGTGAATTTGTTTAAGCGTTATAACAAAACCAAAATCGCAAGAAAGAATCCTGAGTACGATAAGGGAAGCCATGGAGTGCTTGGAGTTCACGAAGTCAGCCGTGATCAGTACCTTGCATGGCACGAAAAATTTAAGGCTCTCTACAATGAATTTACTTTAATGTCGGCGGTCACCCAGTATCAGAAAAATGTGAAAGACCGAAAAACAGTTGTACTTATGCATCTTCACGGAGTTTTTGACAATCAGGATCCTGAAGTTGAGGGTGTCAAGAACATGTTCGGAAATGTGACCGAACTGAAGTAAGTACTACGGAATACACTGTGAGATGGTTGCAGAATCCGTGATGGGAATCGTTTCGTCGTAACGGTTCTTATCGACAATTTGGCCGTTTTCGATACTGAAGAATTCGTAGATGGCCCCGCCACCGCCTGAAGCGGGTATGTCATACGACTTCAACAAAGAGCCACCACTGTAAACGTCAACATGAACGCCTGAAACGCTAAGGGATGCACAGTCCTGATAGTTTGAATAGTTGTGAACATAAAATCTGTAATTTGAAGAGCTGCTTACATTTGAAAGTGTGATCGTCTCTGGCCCCAGGTAGTTCGTGCTGTCGGCATCTAAAGCGGCGTCAGAGCCGTCGGCCCAGCTCTGCGTGGTGAACTCAAAATTTGTAAATGTGTTTTCAGAGGTATTAAGCAGATACGCGTCTAAGTCGGGGCTGATGTTCGGCACGTTTTCATTTTCTCCGTACCAGCTCATCACAATACGGATTTGACCCAGTTGTGTCGGCGGAGTCATCGATTTATTTATATTAAGAGAAACGCCGGCAACAGAAACAGCAGAGTTGGAAATTGAAATATAGCCGGATTTTGCGAAATTCATCGTGTAGGCACCATTTGCAAATTCACTGAAGGCATACTGACCTGAACTATCAGTTGTTGTGGCGCTTACTGGAGTGGCCCCTTGGTAAACTGTGACAGTGACACCGTCTAAAGCGAAGCTTGTAAGAGAGTCTTTAACAGAACCGTAAATGACTGCAGATGAGGGCAGCGTTGAACCTTCTTCATTGGTAAATTTGGTAGGAGCATTTCCATCCTGGTTCGAGCAAGAATAAATGACGGTCGTCAATAAAAAGAAAAGAACTATCCGCGCAACGTACATGATAGTAACTCATCGGAGTTACACAGACCAAAGTTTAAGACTTTCTCAGTTTGATACAATCAAGTGAAAAACTTTTTTACGGGCGCTGGCCCATTTAAGTTGTAGCCGTTATTCAAGGGCGTCAAATCAAAATAAAACCATCATGACGGGATTGGAATGTGCAAAGTATTTCTATGAATTAAACCAGAGGTTTATATGAAATGCTTTATCTTTGCTTTTTTAGTACTGACATTTACCTACCAGGCTTTTGCTGAAGTTCCTGATTGTACACCCGAACCGGATTCAACAGAAGTGCGGGAAGATGAAGTCTGCAGAATCACTTACATTAAAGGCTCAATCGCGAAAGTAAAGTGGGACGCCCTGTCTGCGCCTGAAGTGGCGCCTCGTCCGAACACGTTTCCGCAGGATTACGTAAACACAGCGGTCATTTTAGCGAAGTACACAGACGGTGCTGTCTGCTGGAAGATTCAAAGACCTCTTTACTATATGATAAACGGGCAGCAGGTGTACCAGGGGCCGCAACAGTGCGTTCACTACAATTGTAACCTGATCGAAACAAAATAATTACTATTCAAAGCGAAAAAGAACTCACGGAGTACTTATGAAAAAATGGCTGACAGTTTTCATTTCTTTTTTAACTTTAACCGCAACTTTCAATGCGACAGCTGAAGAACCGCGGCCGGCGCACTGGGAAGGCGGGTTTAAAGCGGCCTATGAACGCTTAGAGCAAAACCTGAAAAGACCCGGTAAAAGAAATCCGTACTGGCATGTGAACCCGGCGCCGAAGTATCCGGGCGTTTACCTGTGGGATTCGGCTTTCATTTCTTTAATTTGGAAAAATAAGAACTCTGCGATTGCCCAGGATGTCATCCGCTCGGTATTGCACAATCAGAAAAAAGACGGGCGTATCCCTCATGTGGTCAGTATTCTCGGCGCAAGTAAATGGACCCAGCCGCCGGTTTTAACGTGGGCCGCTTACGATATTCTGACACTCACTCAGGATGTTAAATTTGCAAACGATGCTTACCCGAAGTTAAAGTTCTTTCATGAATGGCTTTGGAAGAACCGCCGGTTAGAGAACGGATTATTCTTCTGGAAGCACGCTTATGAATCGGGAATCGACAATTCACCGCGCTTCGGAGTACGCGACGAATCCCATTACGAAGATACAACTAAAATCGCAGCAGTGGATATAACGTCTTATCTGATTATGGACAGTAAGGCGCTTGCACACATGGCGAAGTTCTTAATCGACAATGACCCACAGGCAGATAAAGAGAAACTTCAGCGCGACATTGAGCTTTTCATTAAAAACTCAGATGAAACGTCTGCAGCCCTTAATCAACATTTGTGGGACGAAGAAACCGGGTACTACTACGACTTAAGTTTAAAAACCGGAAAGCTCATTAAGATTGCCACGGTTGCGTCGTTCTTTCCGTTAACGGCAAAGGCGGCCCCTTACGACCGATTCTTAAAGCTGCGCGAACACGCGGTTAACAACAAAGAATTCAATACGGTCTTTCCGTTCCCGACAGTGTCGCATTCAGACCCTACTTTTGAAAAAGACATGTGGCGCGGGCCGGTTTGGATTAACACAAGCTTTATGGCCATTCGCGGATTTAAAAATTACGGTGATCAGGAACTGGTGAAGTATCATTCGCGTAACCTGGTTGATTCCGTTTACCAGGTGTGGGCACGCACCGGAACATTCTTTGAATTTTACGATCCGGACCGTTATGATTTAGTTGAAGTCACAAGAAAAAAAGGTTTGGGCCCGCTGGGACTATCCGCTTCAAAAAACCCGATCGAAGTTCTGAAGCATCTGGTTTTAAAACAGATTATTCTCGGCAAAAAGCCGGTTAATAAATTCATGGGCTGGACAGGTCTTGTGAACACGCTGGCCATTGAAGAGCTGGGTTACGATCCCACGAAGAAAATGCCATAACTTCAGTTTTCTTAAAGTCTGATAAATATCATAAAAAGAGTGTAATTTCTTTAGGGCCCATTGTGATTAAAACCGCCGGGCCCCAGAGTACGTTAGCAGGGCCGAATAGTTATTTACAATGGGGGCCTGATACTTTAATTTTCTCTTCCATATTCAGCTAATACTTATAATCGTTTTCGGGGGGAAATTATTATGAAGTTCGCATCTGCTTCATTGCTTTTAATATCAATATTTACAACGTCACTTGCATTTGCAGGACCGCAGCCTTGTACAAAAGTTACCGGCGAATGTGATGCTATTTTTGAACCGGTGGCGGGCCGCAAAACTAGATACACTTCAACATATAATTTAAGTACTCCGAATGCCGATGTCACAAACGCAGTTGTCATGATTCATGCCTCTGACAGAAAAGTGCAATGGGGCTATGATAATTTAAACGGGTTAGTTGCATCAGGGCAGATTCCCGCTAATACGCTGGTGGTTGCGCCTTTACTGATGGCTCCGGCTGATAACCCTCCTGAAGGATTTTTGTTCTGGCATTCAAATGAATGGTCAGGCGGCTTCGATTCAAAAGACGGCAGCCTCACAAGTTCTTTTACTGTTATCGATGAAGTAATAAGAAAAATTGTTAAAAGCGGTAACTTTCCTAATTTAAAAACTTTGATGGTTACAGGACTGTCGGCAGGCGGGCAGACAGTGCACCGTTATGCCGTTGGGACCGAAATTGATCACGAGTTTCCTGAAATCCGTTTTAGATTTATTGTGGTAGCGCCTTCGTCGTATGTTTACTTAACTGCAGACAGACTGGTGCCCGGCACTCAAGATCAGTTTGCACCGCCGCAAAACCCGGCCTGCGCTAACTACAATGACTACCGCTACGGTTTAGATAACCCAAGCGCTTATATGGCGACACGTTCGCAAAAAAGACTGGCTGATAATTTTGTTTCAAGAGAAGTGGCTATTATATCGGGAGAGCTTGATGATGCGACCGGCGCACCAAACCCGCCGATTGCCAGCGATCCAAAAGACGGTAAAGGGCTGGATGTAAGCTGTCAGGCGATGCTTCAGGGTAAAAGCCGCATTGAGCGTTCTTACGTTTATCACAAATATCTAAGTGTCATGTTTCCGGAAAGTAAACACATCTGGTACAGCGTGCCCGGGCTTGCGCATTCGTATTTGGTTTACAACGATCCGCGCACCGTTAATTACTTAAACTTTCGTTAGAATACGCGGCTCTAGTTAGGCTGTAACGTCTGCCAAGAGCCGTAGCCCAGTTCGCGAGTTCTGCAGTTTTCAAAACTGACAATATCGCCGTTCTTAAAAGTTACAGCGCAGTTAAAGATTCTGGTTTCAGAGTACATATACATTTCAACGTAATCTGTGTCTGAACCTAAGCCGAAGGTTTGTGCCAGGTCAGCTGCAGAAGCATAAGCCTGACGTGCCGGGTTTTCAAAGTTGCTGACTTCTATTCGCGTAATTGCAGAATACAGCTGAAAGGTGCCTGTTTGCACCGGGCTTCTGCTGATAATAAACGGTAACTCTGTTGCTCCTTGAAAGTAGTGAAGTGCATGCCGCTCAAGTTTATTCCAGTCTGCAGAGAAAGCGGTTACTGAAACAAATGATAGAAGTAAAAAAATAATTGATTTCACCTTGGCTCCTAATCTTCATCCGTCATAAGAGACGGTTGGTTCTGCATTGAGTTTCTTTGATCAATTTTGCGGCCCAGTTCGATTTCAAGAAAGCGTTGAGCCGCACGGCCTGAAGCGCGTTGGCCGGTAACCGGGTCAGTCACAACATTGTCTTCGTACATATGTAAGGCCTGAACCAGGTCGTTCTGAGCAACGTCACTTTCAGGGTCTCGGCCAGAGATTCTTGCGTACTCAGGGTATTCGTTGGCAATAGCGCGGGCTACACGGATATGGATGGCGTCAAGGCAGCTGTTGACGATGACCTGTTCGTTTGGTCTTGAAACTCCGGCCTTTTCGGCGCGGGACTTACAATGTTCAACGTAAGGGCGTGCTAAAGATTTGTAAAGCCCTTCGTGAGCATAACCATGAGCCAGAACCGAAGTAAAAATTAGTAGGAAAGAGATGAGGTATTTCATAACTAACTTCTTTGCAAACAGGTAACCAACGCAGCTCGATTATATTAAATAACTGCCGGATCATCCTGAGACCGGACGAAATTTGCTATTCACATTTGTCAGTGTATATTCTGAAGTACGAATTTCATTTTGAGACACACGTAATTTTATCAAAAACACTTATCTAAAAGTTAGTCATTCAGCCCGAGCCTATTCGTTCTTTAGCGGGCACGAAGTTTGATTATACAATTCGAAACAAACACTAAACGGGGGGAATGATGTTAGGAAAACAAGACAAAAAAGAATTACAAAACTGGATCAAAATCTCAGTCATCTTGTCAGCGATTTTCATTGTCGCAGTTAACGTCAATATCTAAAACCTGTAATAATAATTTAAACCTAGAGTTCCGCGATCGATCACCGGCACAACAAGAGAGCTTGATTGTGCCGGATCGCTTTGTGTGGCACGACCGATAATTATTCCAACAAAAGCTCCGGCGACCACATCGCTTAACCAGTGCATGTCATCAGCCATTCGTGAAGCGCCTACAAAGGCCGCTAACGGATACGCCACGAAGCCGGCCTTCCAGCCGTACGCATAAGTTAAGCTTGTTGCGGTTGCGAAGGCGGTTGCCGTGTGCCCGCTGGGGAACGAAACATAATTGTTTCTGTCGCCGGGGCGCTGCTTTCCGAAAGAATACTTCAGCACTGTTACCGTCGCGGCTTCCCACGCGAAAGCACGTGCGTGATTCTGCCAGTTTTCTTTGTTGTCATCCCAGTAATATTGACCCGCAATGATTGCGGCCGTCGCAAAACCAGAACCTAAGAAGTCTCCGGCGTTGGCAAGTTCTGCAGACATTTGCTGGTGATTACGCCAGTCTTCACGGGCGTCGTTTTCTATTTGCTTGAAGTGCAGACTTGTAACCGCGCCGATAAACCAAAGTGAAAGCGAAGTTTTGTCGACCAGTTTTTTAGATACATCTGTGATGTTTTCTTTTTTAAATTCCGGCGTCAGCCACTCTTGTGAAGAAGCCTTTTTCAAAGGAGCAAAAGCCAACATCAATATCAAAACTAGAGCTTTTATTTCAGTCCACATACATGTAAAGGTATGCGTTTGGACCTTGGATTGCAATTAACAATATAAACTGAGGTTAACCGGCTGAAACGAATTCTGTTTCAACTGAAGTTGCTGTTCTTGTAAAAAGTAAAAAGACGTTAACTGATTTAACAGGAGATTTGCCATGAAAGCTGCTATTTTTCTAACTGTTCTTTTTACCGCATTCAGCGGTTTCGCTATCACGAATACACGGGCTAAATGCCAGGTGCAAGGCACTGACCTTTCATTTGTGGTTGTTCGCTCTCAGACTTCGGCGCAGACACTTCATTACGTCAATGGCCGCTTAGCGCTTGTTATGGTAGCTGAGGGGAACTGGCCGGATGAGGCGGGCGTACTACATGTGCTTAATGCTAATGGTACGGTGAAGTCGGTTCTGATCTGTGAAAGAGCACAATAGTATTGTGACGAGCGAGCCCAATAGTTACTGCTGGACTCTTCACAATCATTAGGCCATCCTGATGTCATGAAAAATGACATCATCTTACCAATGGTAGCTTACGTTCTTTATATCGGCTTTATGGCCTGCTACATGTTCTTGACCCGCTTAAATGCGATTCGCGGACGAAACGTAGCAATGAAATACTTTAAAACTTATCCGGCTGAAAGCCTGCCAGAGCGAGTGATCGTCACGGGCAGGCACTTCGATAACCAGTTTCAGGTTCCCGTTCTGTTTTTAATCGGAAGCGCTATGCACTTTTCACTGGGAATGGTGAATTCATTGACGTTGATTTTAGCCTGGGGATTTGTGGCAAGCCGGTTTGCTCATGCCTTTATTCACCTAGGGTCTAACCACATTCCGGCCCGTGCTACCGCTTATGCTATCGGCTGGGTACTGGTGACCGGTCTTTGGCTTCAATTGGCTATTCTGGCTTATTAAAGATCAACAACTTTTACGCGGCATTTTTTTAACAGGATGTCGCCAGCAAAAGTTAAAGTCGAAGCGGGCGATTGCGCGTAACCGCCGCGGCCGTCCTGAAGACGATATTCTTTAAAAGATCCAACTGCAGTATTACCGCTGAAGTCCAGCTTGATATCAATGTTGAAACTTGCATTGCCACCCGGAATATAATCATCATTTGAATTAAAAGTTACACTGTTTTCTTGCACTAACGTTCCTGAAAAAGTGTGATCGTAGTTCCCGATTTTTAAAGACTGTACCCGTACTAATTTACCTTCAACAGAACTGAATGATACAAAAACATCAGCCTTGCTTCCATCAGCAGAAGTCATTGTTCCGCGGTAGCAGTCAGGAAACACCGGTAATTCAGATGCCGATAGTGAAAAAGAAAAAAGAAAAAGTGCTAATGCCGTAACTGACTTCATTGAGTCCTCCATAAAAAAATTGAAAGGCATATGTAGCGAATTGCCGGAGAATCTGCAAGTGAGACAGTTCTTAATATTCGTTTTTGTAGAATTGCGCATGATGCATTTAATAGCAAAGAGACAAAACTTGTCACAAGTTGAGAATTGAACTCGAAAATTCATTTAAAAAACCGATAAGAAGCCGGGGAGTGCAAATGAATAAAACAAAAATCAAAGCTTTCGCGGTAGCTGCACTTCTCATGGTCTGTTCGGGCCTGCTTTTTACAAATGCATCCAGTCCCACATATAACTTTCTGGATTTTTTGCCGTTGGATCAATCGGTAACCGGCGTATTCACCACAGCAGATGGAAAAGCGTTATCACGCTGGGTGATCAATCCGGGCTTTGGAACGACGTTAGATACAAAGACCCAAATTCAGTTTCGTCATCCTGACAGTCCGGATCAATGGCTAAGTGATATTTGGGAGTATAATCGCACAGGGCCGTTTGGCTGGAATTGGGCCTATCTGATCTCTCAAGGCGAACGAAAAAAAGATCCGGTAACAGGAAAGTACATCGACAGTGAATATAAAATTAAATCGAAAAAAACTGAGATTCTTCGCTATGTCGGCGGCCAAGAGTACAAAAGTGTTTTTGACTACACAGATACAGCAGGAAAAGAAGGCGGAATTCCTTACGCGCGGATGTCGTGGGATAATTACAAAGGCGTCGGGCTGAGGTACATCGTTAAAAATTCTTATATTATAGAA
The DNA here is from genome assembly GCA_020696855.1 of Pseudobdellovibrio sp. Classification (GTDB taxonomy): domain Bacteria; phylum Bdellovibrionota; class Bdellovibrionia; order Bdellovibrionales; family Bdellovibrionaceae; genus Pseudobdellovibrio. Next base: position 474 of record JAJFMT010000079.1, on the reverse strand, counting down.
AATGCATCTGGCGATTTGGCATTTCTGGTCTATCATGAGCAGGAATTCATTCACAATGTAGGTGAAGTAATCGAGGGGCCAGGTTGGTCCGGACCCGCGCCGAAGAGCCGTGAGTACATATTGTTGAGTGAAAACTACTGGCAGTTTTATGTGAGAGACCCGAATTACTATCAGAACAATCCTGACAAAAATCCATGGATTATCGGAGGCCTTCAATCGACCGACGGCAAACCTGCAGTTATGGAAATCTTGAAAACTGCGGGCGGACAGTACGCCTGGCCATCTTCTAATTCAGTAGCGTTGTACGGTAGAACCCGCCATCACGCTAAAAAAACTGAAACTGAAACCGGCATTATGGGCTTCCGTGTAGATACAAAAATGAAAGACGGGCTGCCTCTGGTATTCGGAACAGCTTCCGTTTTTAATTATTTGCAGAAATAGAAGTTCAATTTAATTTATTAAAGAAATTCGCAG
>JAJFMT010000011.1 GCA_020696855.1 Pseudobdellovibrio sp. | reverse complement strand
CTTCAAAGTTTACGGCCTAGACAATTTTTATACGGGTCTTCGCAGTAACATTGACGAGCTGAAATCCAAATACCCGGAATTTCATTTCATTGAAAAAGACGTCACAACAGACTGGGCCGGGCTTCCGGAAATTTCAGGTTTACAGTACGTGTTTCATTTTGCTTCCCCGGCCTCGCCCCCGCACTACCAGAAGCTGGCGCTTGAAACTTTATGGGTTAACACTCTTGGTTTGAATAATGCCATCCAGTTTGCCGACAAACACAAAGCCCGGGTGGTATTTGCCTCTACCAGCGAGGTTTACGGAGACCCCGAGTTTTCGCCACAGCCGGAATCCTACTGGGGAAATGTGAACTCGTTCGGCGAGCGAAGCTGCTACGACGAAGCCAAACGGTTCGGCGAAGCACTGATCTTCTCTCATAACAAAAAGCACGGTACAAAACACGGGCTCGTCAGAATATTTAACACTTATGGCCCGCGAATGAACCCGAATGACGGCCGAGTGGTCATTAACTTTATTCTTCAGGCTTTACAAAGCAAAGATCTTACCGTCTATGGGGACGGCAAACAGACACGCAGCTTTTGTTATGTTGATGACTTGGTTGACGGCATTTCAAAGTACGCGGATTCAAACCTTACCTTTCCGGTTAATTTAGGAAACGACACCGAATTCACCATGCTGGAACTTGCAGAAGTGGTACTAAAGTGCGTTTCTTCAAATTCAAAACTGACTTTTCAGGATTTACCAAGCGACGATCCAAAAAAACGCCGCCCGGATTTAACTTTGGCGAAAAAACATCTTTCACCATGGAAGCCGGAAGTCCCTCTGAAAAAGGGTGTTGAACTGATGGCTGAATGGCTGAAGCAGCAGATTTAGCCAGACTCAGTGTTTTTAGCGGCACCGCACTAATTTAGCGAAATCAGATGCAAAATCGCAGTAAATGCACGAAAATTTTTATCTCATGAAGAAGTTGTTACTATTTGCTCCCATAGCTGAGCGTGAAGTTCATTTTTACCTTGCGTATTGCAATCATTTAAAAAAACAAAATGCCGCCTACGACATTCAGTTTATTTCTTTCTTTCAACCGGGAAACAAAACATTAAAAGATGCCGGCTATAAAGTTTGGGATATCTACGACTACACCGAAAGCACCGGTTCGTTCACAGTTAAAAAAGAAGATATCGAAACTTTTTTCCAGATCGACAATGTTCAGGCACGTACACTTCACGAAAAAGTAACGTTCAATATTAAAGACACTCAGCTGATCATTGACAAATACTGGCGCTATCTCAATGCCTGCCGGAATATCCTTGCCGAGCAATTAAAGAAGTACCGCCCTGACGAAATTCAGGTCTTTCAGGAGCTGGGCGGGTTCATTGCCCCACTCTCTCTTTATTACAACTGTAAACGCGAAAAAATAAATCATGTGTTTTTTGAGCCGTCTTTTTTTCGCTCACATATGCATTTTGTCGAAAACAGCCTGAACAACGATTTCCTTTCCGTAAGCCAGGTTGACGATGCACAGGTTTCTCAGTACCGGCAAAAAGTTAAAGACTATTTTGACGGAATTACCAAATCACAGAAGCTTGTCATCGTTTCTAAAGATATTCAGCACTATAAAGATATGGGCCTGATGAAACTGTTTCAGGTTTCAAATATTCAGAAGCTCTATAACAAACTGGCGTACAAATACATTCACCGATACCGCCAGGAGTATGAATGGATCGGTAATCACGTCAAGCGCAATATCCGTCAGTATTTTAACCGTATGCGCTTCGGCGGCCGTTACCAGCAACAAATTCCCGATGTCCCGTTTGTGTACTTTCCTTTTCACGTTCAACTGGATTATCAGCTTACGATCCGAAACCCTGAGTTCTTAAATCAGCTGGCCCTGGTTCGGCACCTGTGCGAGACATGCCCGCGCGATTTTAAAGTCGTCGTTAAAGAACATCCGGTTACAATCGGTGGCTTTGATTACACTGAATTTAAAAAGCTGGTGACTGATAATAGTAACTTGATCGTTCTTCACCCGATGATCAACACTCATGATATCGTAAAAAAAGCTTCTGCTATCGTTACTGTTAATTCAAAAGTCGGAGCGGAATCACTTTTATACAACAAAAAAGTGGTGTGTTTAGGTAACGGTTTTTACTGGAACTCGGGCGTTGTAACTAAGATCGACGGGTTTCAGAGCCTGCAGCAGTGGCTGATCAAATTACGTGACGGAACTGTCGATGCACCGGATTCAGAAAATATTTTGAAGTACTTTAGTTATGTCATGAGCCAGTCATACCCATTTGAACTCTATCACCATGAAGAGGGAAATCTTCAGCGGTACTACGATTCTATGGACTCTTACCTGAAGAAACTATGACCAGAAAAGAAAAACTCCGAAAATACGGTACACTTCTCGGTGGTTACGGCTTTGGAGTTTTCTTAAATCAAGGAATCAATTTAATTCTCATTCCCTTTTTCTGGAAAGTTCTAACTCCGGAAGATTTCGGTGTCATTGCTATTACTCAGATCATCACGCTTTTTCTGACTCCAATTTATCTGTTCGGCGCGTCTGATACGATTCAACGTTATTATTATCAATGGACAGAAGAAGAACGACCGCATTATCTGGGATGGTTTTTCTGGTTCATCTTTTCATTCACTCTTGTTTTAACGGTTATCTTGGATACCCTGGGCGTCCGGTATTCAAGGTATGTCATTACGTCGGTCTCTTTTGACCCGCTACTGCGGTACACTCTGTGGTCAGCTTTCTTCGTAAATTTTTTAAGCTTTCCGGTCGCTATCTCCCGAATAAAGCAAAAAGTGCTGACTTATAACATTCTGATGAACGGTAGCTTTCTGACTCAAATTGCAATTGTACTTTATCTTGTGATGCATGAAAAACTTGGTGTTTACGGTTACGTTCGCGGCTTTTGGATTGCGAATGCTATATGGTTCATACCTTCACTGCTGATGACCTTCAGAGACGCCGAACTGTTTCCTTCCAAAAAATACATGAAAATTCCTTTGAAATTTGCTGCCCCACTAAGTTTAGCGGGAATTTTTGAAGGGTTTTCTACGGTACTTGACCGTTACTTTTTGGATAAATTTTTGCCTTTAGCCACCATCGGGTTTTACAACCTGGCCCGGCAGTTTGCGAGCCTTGTGAATGTTATCAATTCCATCACAAAACTAATTTTTATTCCTTATATTTATAAAATAAACGCCATCAAAAAAAATGCGGCCGCAGTGCTTTCAAATTTCAGCCTGGTCTACAGTGTACTCATGACAGTTCCGGTCGTTGCCTGCTGCACTTTGGGATATGAAGTTGTGGCGGCACTTGACCCGACTGGCGTTTATATCAAGCTGATCGAATACATTCCGGCCTTCGCTGTTTCTTTTTATATTATTGCTGTGGGGCAAATCACAGGACGCGGAATGGATTTGGCCGGTACCACTAAATGGGTCACCCTTGTTCCGCTTGCTGGCATTATTGTGAGCCTTACCGTTTATCTTAATTTTTTACCGGAGTACGGCGTTTGGGCCGTCCTGTGGAGTGTTCTGCTCGGTAGCTTGGCCCGAAGTATTGTGAATATCATCCTTGCGATCAAATATTTTCCGCGAGAGCTTCATATTGCCAAACTTCTTTCATCCTGGGTGGTGGCAGGTGTCTTTTACGTATTACTTATGAATGTACGACTGGAATCAATCTGGATATCTTTTGCGATTAAGCTGATGGCTATTTTGATTCTGGCTGCTATTCTGGTCAGATTCATTCTGCTTCGGAATATTAAAACGCTGTTGCATCCCGGGCAGCCAGATTAGACTTACTTTTTTTCTTTCGTTTCAGTCCATTCTTTTAGCTGTGCTTTAAAATCTGCGAATCGCGCCGCTTTAGAAAAACTGTCAAACTTAGATCTATTCGTCGAATAATATTCAAAAAGGCTAGGAAAGTTGATTTCGCCGAACTGATCTTTAATTTCGCGCGAAATCGCTTTCGCAGCTTCGAAATCTTCCGGATAGTCTACTGTCAAATGGATAACATCCATCGGTTGCTGATTTATAAAATAGGCGTACTTCACGCCTGGCTCACGTATTACATATTGCAGAGGGAATTCTCTTAAAAAGACATCGCCGACAGTGTTCATCTTTTCAAGCAATGGGCGACGGTAAATTTCGGCATCAAGGCCCACCGGAAGGTTTCTTTTGTCTCCGGCATTGGTAATAAAATCAAGATTTTCATCGTTGAATTTCTGAAGCATTTTTTCAATGATGTCAGGGCAGATAAAAACGCAGTCGCCCCACACTCTGATCAGGCCGGCATCATTGTTTTTTTGCAGCGAATGATAAAGGCGCCCGACAATATCATCTACATTATGACGAACCACTTGAATATTTTTTGAAGCAGCCCATTCAGCCAGTCTGTCGTCTTTAGCATCGGGGGAAGTTGACAGCACAAAATTCAGATCAACGGATTTTATTTTTTTAACCTGGCTGTAAATGTGCTCAATCATGGGAACGCCGTTAAAATCAAGCAGCACCTTACCCGGTAAACGCGTCGATCCCAGTCTTGCCTGTAACATGACGGTCATAGATGGCTTCATGATAATTCTCCGTTGATGACTTCCATTATTTTTTCCGAAGCTTTAACCGCAGGAAGATGTGAAGTGTTATGTAACGCTCTTTTCATTGCTGTAAGGATATCAGTTTGTTTTGTTACAACTTCAATACCGTCCCGGTCTGTAGCGGGGCTTACAGATTTTCTGTTTGGCTGAAAACTCACCACCGGAATTCCGATTAAAGAAGCCTCTACCAGCAACATGGACCGGTCACCGAAGACATAATCCGCTGTTCTTAAAGTTGTCTGCTTGTCTTCATTTGAAATCTGAATTTCAACCTGCGGCTTTTGATTTTCCAGCCAGTCCTTGATCCGTTGTTCTGTATCGCGTGGATGCAGTTTAATTTTCAAAATACATTTTTTCCCGGTGTGCGCCTGCCACTGCTCTAATGCAACGATGGCCCATTTCAGACTGTCCAAGTCCTGATAACCATGAAGCGCGATATGCTCTTCGAGCGGCATCACCGAAACAGGCTCAGTTACAAATACGGCTTCACACTTATCACTTTTTGTTTTTCGAATAACAGTACTTAAGTCATCCCAAAGCGGTGTACCTGTGATATGAACTTTGGAACTCAGATTTAATTTTTTAACTTCTTCTGCGCACCAGCCATCAAGAACCAAAATATGATCCGGAGCTCTCACCGCATTCTTAAACCTGATCGCGATATTCGACCATTGATCCACGAATGCAAAAGAAGGAATATTATTTTCAAAGGCCCACTGCCAAAGTTTGGAATCCTCTTCGCTTTTTTCAGAAGTTCCTGTCAGTAAAAAAGAGGTCCGCGCAGGGGCCAATTCTAAAAACCGGTTTACATCATTAAACAAAAGAAGCCCGAAGGAATCAGCTGTCTCTTTAGGAATTAACTGATCCCAGCCCAAAAGAAGAGGCTCTGACAGTTGGCTCCGCATATGGGAGATCAGCGGCAATAATGCATGCAACGTTCCCATTTGGCGGAATACAACCAATCCCAATTTTTAAAGTCCTTTTAATTCGCCGATGTTTTCAATAACCTTTTCAATCGCGTTAATGACGTCATCTAAATCAGCCTCAGTGACGGCTTCGCGAATCATTGGGCTGTTGATCATTTCTTTTTCATGCATTCGTTCCACAACAGGGCAAATGCCACGGGAATAATTATATTTAACAGTTGGGTTGACCGACCAAGGGAAACCTTTTTTGCCGATAGCCGTTTGCGTTTGGTACATTGGTGCCCAGTACAGCGGAGCTACGTAACCACCCACCATTACTGTTTGCTCCCAGATATCCGGTTTAGGAAATTCGGCGGCAATCGCTTTTAAGAATGTAGCGCGGGGTACGCCCACAATGTTTTCGTCAAACTTAATCGGATACTGATAATACGCGTGCTCACTGCCCTCAGCCACGAATGCAGGAGTCAGCCCCGGGAATTTAGAAAGCTTATCGGAAAAGTACTTAGCTAGTTTTGCTCTGTGTTTCAGGCAGTAATCCAGTTTTGTAATCTGAACATTACCGATCGCCGCCTGCAATTCGGTTAGACGATAATTAGAACCCAGAGTATTACTGATATCTTTTACTCCGAGTGATGCAACGAGATTTTCACCGTGGTTTCGGATCAACTGGCATTTTTGCGCCAGTTCATCGTTTTCTGTCACAATGATTCCGCCCTCGCCGGTATGAATGTGTTTATGATAATTCAGACTGAAACCGCCGATATCGCCGATTGTGCCAACGTAGCGGCCTTTGTAGCGAATTCCCGGCGTTTGCGCACAGTCTTCAATCACTTTTAAATTATGTTTTCTGGCAATCGCCATAATCGCATCCATGTCTGCCGGCTGACCGAAGATATGAACCACCATGATGGCTTTTGTTCTCGGAGAAATACACTTTTCAATGCTTTTCGGGTCGATATTAAAAGTCTTCGGATCAATGTCGGCAAAAATCGGAATACCACCGTAGAAAATAGCTGCTGTTGCCGAAGCTGACATCGTATACGGAGTACAGATGACTTCATCACCCGGTTCAATTCCGACCGCACCGATACAAGCCATTAAACCTGTGGTCCAAGAATTCACTGTAATTGAATGTTTAAACCCGAATTTTTTACTCCAGTTATTTTCAAATTCTTTTACTTTAGACCCGCCCAGCCAGAAGGCACCAGGGCTTCCGAAGAACATCGAGATGTCTCCGCTGTCCATGACTTCTGCCACGGCTTTTTTATCTTCTTCTGTAATTGTTTTGCGAATATCGAATTTTTTTGTACGAACTGGTGTTCCACCGTTAATGGCAAGTTTTTTAGACATGAGTACCTCTTTTAAGATCGGTCATTGTAATTAATTGTTATTTTTTGTCCATGCAATTTGACGGACTCGTTTGCCGCTTCCAATATATGCATTTGGCTGAAAGCCTGTGACAGGCTGGATTTAACATCCAACTTTTCACCTTGCGCCAGCCTTACGGCCTCATTCCCCATATTCTCAAAGAAAGACTTAAGCCCATTATTCCAGTGATGAATACGATTCAGCGTCTGGTACTGAGGGTAACGAGTATCTTCCACAACCTGATCGACTTCAATAGAATGGCCCAGGTCAGAGATTCGGATACGGCCTTTTGAAAAAATCATTGTCGTTTCAAAGAACATGAAATTTCTATGGTCACAAACTGACAAGTGAACCGGTACTACGTTTCCTGTTTTATTTTTGTATTCCAGGCGCAGCTCGTGTGAAGGGTCTCTGTCAGTCAGATCATCAGTCACATGACTGAGCGCCTGAACTGAAACCGGTTCAATTTTAAAAATCATCGAAAGAAGATCGAACATGTGGCTTCCGCTGTTTCGCATACCTTTTCCATACCAGGCATTGGCGCCGACAGGCTCACCCAAAGGATCGTTTCTTAAAAACTCATTAAGCTCTTGAAATCCGTCAGAGTAGCGGCGAATGAAGTTCACGATCCACTTCCAGCCTTTCTGCTCTTTTGCGATCTGTAGAATTTCTTTTGCTTCAGCAAAATTTACTGAGAGTGGCTTTTCGCTAATAATAACTAAATTCGGAAGCGCACGAAGGGCTTTCAGGTAAACTAAGCGCTCACTTTCGGGAGTGCAAAGACAAACGATGTCCGGCTTGGTCGCCAAAAGTTCTTCCATTGAAGAGGTAGCAATTCCCGTTTTCCAGAAACTCTGCGCCTGCCTGGCTCTGTCAGCAGAGATATCTAAAAAGCACACGACTTCCGTCTGCGGATTCTTTGAAAATGCACCGGCATGTGTCTTGGCCTGAGCGCGGTCCGAAGACACTTCATCCCAATAACTTCCGATCTTACCGCAACCGATAATGGCTACACGGAAAGTTGCTTTTGAATTGTTTCCCATAATGGCCACGATGTTCTCGCTTCTAAATACTCACCTTTTAAAAGACTCATGCGAACAGCATCAAAATACTTTCCGTTACGGAAGATTTCCTGACGTGAACGCCCCTCTTCTTTGAATCCAGCTTTCAAATAGGATTTATGTGCCTTCACATTGGCCTCATTAACTCCTAAATAAACTTTATTGAAATTCAAAATATCAATCGCGTAGCTAGTCATAAGCTGCAGCACTTCTGTTCCCGCACCTTTATTCCAAGCTGATTTTTCACCGATCAAAATGCGGAACTCACCGTTACGCGCGATCCAGTTGATATTATGTAAACCGGTAACGCCAATGTACTGCGAATTTTCTTTCAAACAAATCGCAAACTGAAGGTCCGTCATACTGCCCTTCATGTTATGGAATTCGTCCTGAAGTGACTGGGCGTTCGCCGGGAAAGTTCCGCGATAGAGATATTTTGTAACTTCACGGTCATTCACCCATCGTACCATCGGCTCGCCAAAGTCCTGCGGCTGCATCGAGCGCAGAAAAATAGATTTTCCCTCTAAATATATGTCGGTCGTTTTCATCATGTGTTCCTTCCAATCATCTTAAAGTTATACTTTTTTCTGCTCGACATGAGCGTTAATCGTTTTTAACTCGGGGTACTTCCGGAATAATGCAATGATCTCTTCGGCATTTTTTAGATCAGCTCTGTGATCAACAATCAATTTTTCGATCAATTTAAAATCATCGGGTTCATCAACCGTCATACGGAACTCTGACGCGTCATCCGCGCGGGTAATGTGCTTTATCTCGAATTTTTCAGGAGCTGTCTTCCAGATATAAGGTGTCACATGCTCACGCTCATATGGCTGTGTGGCAACGCGGTCGATCTCAAGCAGAGTTTCTGCTGAGAAGATTTCAAAATCGAAACCGCGCGGGTAAGTCCGGCGCTGGCAGTTAGTTACATAGGTTTGAGGTCCAAAGTTTTCTTTATACTGTAAGTAAGATTCACGAATCAGGTTCCCGTCAATTAACGGACAGTCCGAAGTTACTCGCACAACCTTTTCCAGTTTGAACGTTTTTGCAAGACCGGCAAAACGTGAAAGCACATCGGCTTCACTTCCACGAAAATACGGAACATCCCACTCTTCACAAAGCTCAATTAAAATATCATCGGTTTGGTTGGTGGTAGTCGCAACATAAACCGGAAACCCTGACATCCGCAGTCTTTCAATGTGATACTGAAGTAAAGTTTTTCCTAAAACTTTCTTGGCCACCTTTGCAGGCAACCTGGTACTGGTCATGCGGGCCTGGGTAATAATTCCGATCATGTCCAAAACATCCCTCTCAGCATCGAACGTAAAATATATAAATTGGCCCGGATAAGCCGGCCAAAGCGCGGATGATCTTCACGGTCTTTAATATCAATCGGAATCTGCACCGTTGGCTTTTTTGCTTTCAGGTAGCGAAGCATAAGCTCTGTGCCGGTTGAATGATAAGAATCAAAATGACCTACGCTGCGGTAAAGGTCCAGTTTGTATCCCTTCATTCCGCAAAGAGGATCACTGATACCAAAGAACAACTTCGTGTAAAATGAAAAGATAAGCTCTGAAACTCTTTGTTTTTTAGGTCTGACACCGACAACAAGCTCGATGCCTTTTGATAAATGCTCGATGTAAACCGGCAAAGCCTCTACCGGGTGCTGTCCGTCAGCATCGAATGTAATAACGTGAGTAAAGCCAAGCTTCGCAGCTTCTGCAAACCCTCGGTCCAGTGCTCCGTCATAACCTCTGTTTTCCTGGTCAACGACATGGCCACCGTTCTGGCGGGCGATTTCCGAGGTTTTGTCTTTAGAGCCATCGTTCACAACAATAGGCGTACCATAAGGAACAACTGATTTTACAGTGGCTCCTATGGTTCTTTCTTCGTTGTAGGCAGCGATGACAATTGCAAGCTTCATAAATTAAATTTCAACGTTTAAATCCGGGCGTCTTACGCAGTCACCTTTTTTGATCGCGTTTTTAGTTTTCTTACCGATCACAAAATCAAGATCCGATGGTTTAAAAGCGTCTGCAGGGCACGGCCTTAAAACTTCCAGCATGTCAGCACGCAAGACATCTCCTGCACGAACATCTTCTTTTACTCGGATCGAGCGGCGCTGAAGAACAACAGTGTCTCTTTCGTTGTCTTCCACAGTCTTGATACCATCACCGAGAGACGCTTCAAGTTCGCGGGTGCGGTCGACCATCTCTCTCCAGGTTTTAGGATTTAAAGAAAACTTATGGTCAGGCCCGGTGCGGTTGTTATCGTCTGTAAAATGTTTTTCAATTGCGCGGGCACCTAACGTTACGGCGCCAAGAACGGTTGCATGTCCCGGTGTGTGGTCAGACAAACCCAGAATCATTCCCGGATAACGCTCGCGGAAAAGGTTCAGTACGTTCAAGTTAATGTATTTAAAATTTTCAAGGCTTGCCGTGTAGTTCGTATTACACTGCATAAGACAAACATTACCTGTTGTTTTCATCATGGCTTTAACGGCGATATCTACATCGCGCAGGTCAGAAGCTCCGCAGGCCAAAAAGAGCGGTTTACCTTTCTTTCCCATGTATTCGATAATTTGCGGCCAGGTGATATCACCCGACCCGATTTTGTAAGCCGGAACATAAGGATCGACATCTTCAATCAATTCAAATGAATAAGGACTTGTGAAGAATGTGATGCCGGCTTTGTCGCAGGTTTCTTTGAGGATCGGCGTCCAGTCGGCTTTAAGACTTGCATCGTTATAAACTTCGTAAACGCTTTTGTTCCATTTAGACTGGTGCGAAAGCTGCGAGCCCAGATTCTTAAATCCATAATCGCTTACTATCGTCTTCGCTGCGAAATGCTGAAACTTAGCCGCATCTGCACCCGCTTCTTTACAAAGGTAAATTAAATCTTTTGCACGCTCAATATCACCGTCGTGATTGGCCGCAACGTCGGCAATAAAATAGGTCGGCTGATTATGGCCGATTTTTTTATTATCAATCGTAAATTCCGAAACTGGTTTATACATGGTATTCATCCTTTGTCTTATTGATTTCTTCTTTCAAACTCGGAAGAGGTAAATTGTAAGTGGTTTCAAACTTTGAAACATCCATCAGCATGTTAAGCGGGCGTCTTGCACGGTCCGGAACCGAAACTGATTTTGAAACCGTGTATATTTCTTTATGAACTCCTACCAACTTTGCAAAATAAATTACAAAGTCAGCTTTGGAAAGGCCTTCATGCGAACCTAGATTAAAAATGCCGAATCTAGGGTTTTGAATTACTTCACACATCATTTTTGCTACTGTACGCCCGTGCAACGGATTAAATATCGAATCTGAAAATAAAGTTATTCTTTCGTTACTGAGAAAGGCGCCGTAAGCCCAGTCCGTGAAACTCTTTCTGTGTCCTGAAACAGACCGTCCAAAGAAATTAGTTCTTAAAACAACCGTGCGGTCCGCAGGCAATGCCATCTCTCCTGCGCGTTTACTTAGAGAGTAAATATTCTTAATCGAAACATTTTCTTCTTTTTTGTAACCTTCGCCGTCGTAAACTTGATCTGTAGAGATCTGCAGTGCCCAGCAGTTTTTTTCGGTCTGCATGTACCGCGAGATATTCTCCGGCACACCCATGTGAAGCTGATAAGCTTCATGAGGCTCGCGTTCGCAGCGGTCAACATCCGTCAGCGCAACGAGATTGATGATAATTGCAGGTTTAAATTCCTGCATGCAGGAATTTGCAAATGTCCAGTCTGAAAAATCACCCTGGTAATCAGCAATATGCGATTTGGAAACAGTTTTAATTGTCCAATTGAGCTTCGACTTAAGCTTAGTGGCTTCCTCGGAAAACCATGATCCAAGCAGTCCTGAAGATCCAACGACAAGAATTTTGGTCATTACGTCACGCTGAATTGCGGATCAACATACTTTTTAATAGAAGCACGCAACTGATCCACTGTAAGCCATTCCGTATTTGAGCCGGAGTTATATTTAAAACCTTGCTCTACTTTTTTAGCGTTAAATTTTTTTGTCCATTCAGCTTCATTCCAGTTCGGAATCACAGGAGCAATAACAAAGTACTTTCCGCAGTCATATGTATTTAATGAATCCGTCTCTGTGATCATCTCTTCGTGGATTTTTTCGCCTGGGCGAATACCGATCATTTCAAGCTTACATTCAGGCGCCACAGCTTTTGCCACGTCAAGAATTCTGTACGAAGGAATTTTAGGGACGTAAAGTTCGCCGCCCCATGAATTCTCAATAGCATGAAGAACCATATCGACACCTTCTTCAAGCGTGATATTGAAACGGGTCATTCCGTCGTGTGTGATCGGAAGAACGCCGGTTTTTCTCTTCTCTAAAAAGAAAGGAATAACAGATCCGCGCGACCCCATAACATTTCCGTAACGAACAACCGAAAATTTCAGGTCGCGTCCGCCTTTCATGTTGTTGGCAGCAATGAAAAGTTTGTCAGAGCAAAGCTTAGTTGCACCGTAAAGATTAATTGGCGCCGCGGCTTTATCCGTAGATAAAGCAACAACACGCTTGATTCCGCAATCCAATGCGGCGTTCACAACGTTTTCAGCCCCAATAATGTTTGTAGAAATACATTCAAACGGATTGTACTCAGCGATCGGAACATGCTTTAAAGCTGCCGCATGAATAATGACATCAATACCCTCACATGCACGCTGCAATCTTTTACCATCACGTACATCGCCGATAAAAAAGCGAACCTGAGGATACTTATCACGCGGATAAAGTTGAGCCATTTCATACTGCTTCAGTTCATCACGCGAGTAGATAACCAGTCTTTTGATGTCCGGGTATTTTTTTAGTACCGTTTCGACGAATTTTTTACCGAAAGAACCAGTACCACCGGTAATAAGAATCTTATAACCATTCAACATATTTATCCTTAATGTAATTGAATGGTTATAACGTATTTTAGAGAGTTCCCAAACCCCCAAAACAAAATTTTTGCGCAAAGTGTTATTTGATTCTTCATCAATGGGCCTCTGATAAGTTTCCAAGATGTCAAAAACGAGAGTTTCCCTAATAGTTGACCACCCTTTGCGTGATTTACCAGGCGTGTCATTGATCGCGTACAAGCTGGCAAGAATGGGATTGGATGTGTTCTTGGTCCCGATGTATGTGCAAGAGCGAGAATGCCTTTCACTTGCCTCTGATTTTGTCCTTCTGAATTACCTGAGAAAGAATAATGAAACCTTCGTTCAGCGTTTGATTCACTGTGGAATTCAATACGGGATTAACGATACAGAAGGCGGATTTTACGGCGACCTAGATTTCTATGCGAAAATTTTGTCGCAAAATCATGAGCTTTACGAGAATCTCCGCTGCAATACCGTTTGGGGAAAGAAGATGCTTACCTACTTACAGGAGCATTTTCCGCACAAGCAAAACCTGGTACTCACGGGCCTTCCGCGTTTTGATTTTTACTCTGAAAAATACAGAAATCTTGAGTTGAATTTAATTCCGTCTCACTTAAAAGATAAAAAAATTGCATTGATCAACACAAAGGTGGCACTCATCAATCCGCAGTTTGTGACAGTCGAGCGTGAAATTGATCTTTATAAAAATAAATTGGGATTTTCTGACGACGTAATTAATCATTACATTGAATATGGCCGTTATTCGATTACAGACAATATCGCACTTGCAAAAAATCTTTCGCGCGACTTGTCCGGCGTGCAAGTCATCATTCGCCCTCATCCCCATGAAAATGCAGAAACTTATAGTAAACAGGTTGATACACAGTCGCATCCGAATGTTTCTGTTTACCGCGATGGCCCGGTTATTCCGTGGATCTTAAAATCGAAATCGATCATTCACCGCCATTGTACAACTGCAATTGAGGCCGCATTAGCAGGAAAACCGGCGCTGGCACCGGAATGGGTCAGAACTTCGGCCAATGCTCCCGACGCAGAAAAAGTCAGTCATCACGTCAAATCAGAAACTGAACTGAAGGAACTCATTCTCTTAGCAAACGATAACCGTGTCGAACCGACAGCTCAGATTAAGAGCGAACTGGACCGAATTATTAATGAGTGGCTTTATCAAATCGATGGCGATTCTCATGCGCGCGTTGCAAGTGCAATTACCGATAACTTAAAGCCGGGCCAACATGCCGACAAAGACCGGGCACGTAAGCAAATGTACCGTATTTTTGATTCACGAGAAGGATCTGCAGGACAGCTTTACAACATGCTGAACAAGCTCGGCGAAAAGGATCTGTTCCCCGTCTGGAAAACAGAGAATATCCGGTTAGCAAAGTGGGCTAAGACTCAAAAATATTATACTCCGAATGATGTTAAGAACTGGATTGAACCGGTAAATAAACTTGAAAACGGACCGCAACTTAATATTTCGTGGGCTTCTGAATCCGGCGAGTATCTTGATAATTATCCGGGCCGTGCAGTTAAAGTCAGTGTGAATTAATTAATTGTTAATCTTGCTGGCCAACGTGAAAGTACTTGGCCTGCGGATGATTAAAGTAATAGCCGCTCACACTGGACGACGGCGACATAGCGCAGGTTTCTGTCAGCGTAACGCCTATGCGGTTTTCGACATCGAGCAACTTCCAGATCTTGCGTTTCTCTTCGTGCACTGGGCATGCCGGGTATCCCGGCGCGGGCCTGATGCCTCTGTAATTTTCTTTAATAATTTCTTCTTTTGAAAGCTTTTCTGCTTTTCCGTAACCGAAGATTTCGCGCACTTTTTTATGCGTGAGCTCTGCCGAAGCTTCAGCGAAACGGTCACCGATCGCCTTAACCAAAATGGAACTGTAATCATCCAGCTGCGACTGATATTCAGCAGCCAACTTTTCAACTTCTGCACCTGCAGTGGTAACGAACAAGCCCAGGTAATCTGAACGTCCGTTTTCACCATTCGGCAAAATAAAATCAGATAGACAAAAGTGGATGCCGTTGTTCACAACGGTTTCTGAGCGCTGCCTTAAGAAATTAAAGCGCTCAAGCTCTTTCCCCGATTGAGGGTCGCGAAGGATAACATCTTCGTTTTCCGACGCAGCATTGAAGATACCGACCAGTGCCTTTGGAGAAAATAATTTCTCTCGAGTGATTTTGCGAACAAGAGCCTGGGCATCGTTAAAAAGTTTTGAAGCCTCAGACCCGTATTTTTCACTCTCAAGAATTTTAGGATAAGTGCCTTTAAGCTCCCAGGCCCAAAAGAAGGGGCTCCAGTCGACGTATTCGAGAATTTCTTCAAGTGAATTATGAATCTCAAAAATGCCCGTTCTTTCCGGGACGGCGATATCGACCTTTTCCCAGTCAGTTTTAAACGCACGCTCACGCGCGAATTCAAGTGAGTGTATTTTGGCTGTGTCTTTATTCTTTAAGTAGGATTCGCGAATAATTTTAGAGTCACGTTTAATGAGAGCAATGTACTCTGCACTTTCTGTAGGACTTAACAGCTTCGTGCATACTCCGGCCGCTAAAGAAGCGTCCGCCACATGAACGACCGGGCCGTCATAGTGGGGGTCAAGTTTTACAGCCGTATGAACTTTTGAAGTAGTAGCCCCACCGATCAGAATCGGCTTTTTGTATCCTTCGCGCTGCAGTTCCTGAAGATTAAATATCATCTCATCAAGAGAAGGCGTAATAAGACCCGAAAAACCGATAATGTCTACGTCTTCTTCTTTAGCGAGTTTGAAGATCTTATCGTAAGAAACCATGACACCCATATCGAGAACCTTGTACCCGTTACAAGCCAGTACAACACCAACGATATTCTTTCCGATATCGTGAACGTCACCTTTAACTGTGGCTAACAATATCTTACCCTGGTTTTTAACCGTGGTGTTCTCGACTTCTTTTTTCATGTAAGGATCAAGATAAGCAACGGCTTTCTTCATGACCCGCGCGGATTTCACAACCTGCGGTAAAAACATTTTACCTGCGCCGAAGAGCTCACCCACAACTTTCATTGCGTCCATTAGCGGGCCTTCGATGACCTTCAAAGGTTTTCCCAGCTTCTGGCGCGCCTCTTCGGTATCAGTTTCAATGTAACTATCAACACCTTTAACGAACGAATAAGTCATTCTTTCTTCTAAACTCTGTTGTCTCCAGTCAGGAGCAATTGCCTTTGCCATCAAACCCGACGCAGAACTCTTTTCAGCTTCGGTTTTTTGAAGAATCTTTTCGGCTAATGCCAGCAGTGTTTCTGCTGCCTCTGGCGATTTATTAAGAATAACATCTTCAGCTTTATTTCGTAATTCAGGATCAATATTCTCATACACCTCAAGCATACCGGCGTTTACAATGCCCATATCAAGGCCTGAATGAATCGCATGATACAAAAATACCGAGTGCATCGCTTCACGAACTCTGTTATTGCCGCGGAAGCTGAACGATAAATTAGACACCCCGCCAACTGTAAAAGAATCCGGGCAAAGACGTTTCATCTCGGCCACGGCATCAATGAAGGCTTTCGCGTAAGAATTGTGTTCTTCCATACCGGTTGCGACGGTTAAAATATTGGTGTCAAAAATGATATCAGATGGGTCAAAATTAATTTTTTCTGTCAGCAGCTTGTAAGCACGGTAGCAAATACGCACCTTTTCTTCAAAAGTCGCGGCCTGCCCGTTTTCATCAAAGGCCATGACAACAACTGCCGCCCCGTATTTTTTTGCAAGTTTAGCCTGATTTAAAAACACCTCTTCGCCTTCTTTGAGCGAAATGGAATTAATAATGGCTTTGCCTTGAATGCACTTTAGGCCCTCTTCGATGATTTCCCATTTAGAAGAATCGATCATGAACGGAATTTTACAAATATCCGGCTCTGCTGCCAGTAAATTCAAAAAATCGCGCATCATCGTTTTGCCGTCGATCATGCCTTCGTCGAAATTGATATCAAGGATGTTAGCGCCGTTATCAACTTGCTGTCTGGCAACAGTAACCGCGTCATTAAGCTGACCATTTTTAATTAATTTTGAAAACTGCGGAGATCCGGTAATATTTGTGCGCTCTCCTACCATGATAAAGCTTCGCTCGCCTTTTGAAATCAGGTTCAATGGTTCAAGGCCTGAGAGTCTCATTTTTTTTTCGATGAGCTGAGGCTTACGAGGGCCGGCTGAACGGATCTCCTGCGCGATCGCTTTGATGTGCGCAGGTGTGGTGCCGCAGCAGCCACCGACGATATTTAAAATGCCGTCTTTCGCAAATTTATTTAACTCAAACGCGATACTTTCCGGGGTTTCGTCGTAGCCTGTCGGCGACAGAGGATTAGGTAACCCCGCATTCGGGTAACAGCTGATGTAACAATCGGCCACCCGCGAAAGGTCCCGCAGAAACGGGCCCATCTCTTTCGCACCTAGCGCACAGTTGATTCCGACACTCAATGGTTCAATGTGACGAATAGAATTCCAGAAGGCTTCGATTGTTTGACCTGATAAGGTTCTACCGGAGGCGTCCGTGATCGTCACGGACACCATCACCGGAAGTTTTTCTCCCAGCTCTTCTTGCAATTGCTGAATCGCAAATAGCGATGCCTTTAAATTTAAAGTATCAAAAGTCGTCTCTGGCAGAAGTATGTCGGCCCCGCCGAGTAACAGATTTTTAGCCTGGTGATAATAAGAATGAACCAACTGATCGAAAGTGACGGCGCGATAACCCGGGTTATTCACGTCAGGGGAAAGCGACGCCGTTCTGTTAGTAGGCCCTAGTGCTCCCGCCACATATACTTTTTTATGCGGGTTCCTTTTCATAAATTCGACAGCGGTTTCTTTTGCAATCCGTGCCGCGGCCTGATTCAACCGGTCCGCATAATTTTCCAGTCCGTATTCGGCCTGACCTAGATGGGTCGAACTAAACGTGTTCGTCTCGATAATATCAGCACCTGCTTCCAGATAATCCATATGAATGGTTTTAATCACATCGGGTCTGGTTAGAACTAACAAATCGTTGTTACCCTTTAGATCTTTCGGGTGACTTTCAAAATGCCCTTTTCTGAAATCGGCTTCGCTGAGCTTGTAAAGCTGGATAACAGTTCCCATAGCGCCATCTAAAAAAAGAATTTCTTTTTTTAAACGCTCTTCCAACTCTGCTAAAATTTTATTTTTTTTCAGCACAGAAATTTCTCTACCTTTGCAATTCTTTAACGATTTCGCAAACGGTCGGAGCATCATTTAAAACGTAAAAGTGAACACTGGGAACATTGTTAGCCATCAGTTCCTGCGCCTGCTTTAAGGCCCAGCGCTTACCGATCTCGACGACGTGCTCGGGATTTTCGGTGATTTCATCTACCAGTTGATCCGGCAAATCGATATGAAATGACTTCGGTAATGACTGAAGTTGTTTTACAGAGCGAATCACTTTTAAGCCTGGAACAATCGGCACCGTAATCCCGGCAGCCCGGCAGTGCTCGACGTAATCGAAGTATTGCTTGTTATCGAAAAACATTTGAGTCGTAACGTAATCCGCCCCGGCATCTACCTTCCGCTTTAAATTCTGAACATCCAATTTTAAGCTCGGAGCTTCGTAATGTTTCTCAGGATAGCCCGCTACACCGATGCAATAATTTAACGGGTGAGCGCTATCGAGATCTTCTAAAAATCTGCCTTTTTTCAGTTCGTTGATTTGCGAAACCAAATCATGGGCATAAAAGTTTAAAGTTTTTTCTTTTCCGAAAGATTTTTGAAAATTAGGAGTGTCTCCGCGCAGAGCCAGAACATTATGAATTCCTAAAAAATTCAGCTCGATAAGAGCGTCTTCTGTCTCTTCTTTTGCGAAACCCAAACAAAGAACATGAGCCACAGTATCGATTTTGTAACGGTTCTGGATGATCCCACAGATACCTAAAGTACCTGGGCGCTTTCTGACTGTTCTTCTTTCTAAGCTGCCGTCTTGTTTCTCGCGGTAGTAAGCTGAAGACGAATGTGAAGTAACATCAATCCAAGATGGATTGTATGGAAGCAGCATCTCAACTACGTCCAAAATCTCCTGCCCGGATTTTCCACGGGAAGGCGGGACGATTTCAAAGCTGAAAAGCGGCCCCTTGCCTTTTGCTTTATCAATATGCTCAATTATATGCACGATCTGGGTTTACCAGCCGCGTAAAGAAAAATCAATTAAATAGCTCTTTGGTCTTCTTAATTTCGTCTACGAAACTCTTAATTTGTGACTGAACAAAATCAATTCTCTGAATGACAGAATTGAAATCCTTTTCTTTTTTCAGAGCGAATTTCACATCTTTAAGAGCCTGACGAGCGCCTTCGATTGAGAATTTGTCTCTGTATAAAAGTTTACGGATCAGAAATGCGTTTTCGACATCTTTTTTAGTGTATAAACGCTGGTTATTCGAAGCTTTTTTAGGTTTCAACAATTCAAATTCTTCTTCCCAGTAGCGAAGAACATACTGTTTGATTCCCAGCATATCCGCAACATCACCGATTTTGAAACCAAAACGGTCAGGAATAGAAGCCAGCTCACGAAGAAGCTCTTCGTCCACAAGTACTGAAGGAAGGCTTGATGCTTCGGCCTTTTGCTCAATCTTTTCAGCAGATTCAGCGTTGATTGTTTCAACGATATCATCCACCAAAAATTTGTCCTCTAATGAGAGTTCAAATTCAGTTTGGACTTCGAGCTGAATATTCGAGCCGTCTAAGTTGTTTTTATTATTCATCATCGTCCTCATCTTTTAGGTGGGCGTATTCTTCGCCGTTCAGCATAGCTTTTAAAACTTGGCTGGGTCTAAAAGTAAGAACTCGGCGAGCAGAAATTTTAATCTGTTCACCGGTTTGTGGGTTGCGCCCGATTCTTTCGTTTTTTCCGCGAACAACGAAATTTCCAAAGCCAGAGATTTTTACTTTTTCTCCGTTTTGCAGGGTTTGCTTTAATTCATTAAATACTAATTCAACTAATTCGCTGGCTTCTTTTTTTGAAAAGCCAATAGTCTCATAAACTTTTTCAACAATATCTGCTTTAGTTACAGTTGAGTTACCGACATTCTGTCCTGCCATGAGAGCTTCACTCCTTAAGATATAAAAATTTTAGCAAGTACTTGAAATGAATCAAGTTTTTAAAAGGTATTGCGCCATTATACCTAGCGCAATACAGCATTTACCGACTTTTTAGCGGCTTCGATTATTTTACTGCTTAATTGCTGGATGATTTCATCACTTAAAGCTGCATTCATGTCCTGAAAAACTGCTTTAAGCGCCACTGACTTCTGCCCTTGCGGAAGCTTATCACCTTCGTACACGTCAAATACGGTTAGCTCTTTCAACGTTCCGCCCGCAGCTTTTTTGGCTTCCTTAATCAGATCACCCACGTGTTTGGATGATTCCATGACGAAGGCGTAGTCGCGTTCAACCGGCTGAAACTTCGCAAGCGATTTGAATTTCAATGGACGAGGCTGACCTTTTAAAACCGCCTGCAGATCAAGTTCGGCTACGGCCACCGGTACACGGACTTTTTCTTCATTTAGAATTCCCGGGTGTACAGCGCCGATCACACCGACTGTCTGGCCTTCAACAACTACTTTTGCCCATTGACCCAAATGTAAAAACTCTGGTGCGGCACCTTCGCTTACGAAGCTGTAAGCTGAAATCTGCAAATTCTGAAATAACTTTTCAAGCGTTGACCTTAGCTGCAAGACAAGCGGAGTTTGAACACCGTACAAGCCGCTCGGTGTACCCCATTTGATCAGCGCCAACCGGCTGGTTTCAGTATACTGCCCGTCTTTTGCAGCGAACACTGACCCTGTTTCAAAAAGGTTTCCGTAAGCGTTACCGGCGCGGATATTATCAAGTGTGTTCTTCCAGATACCTAAACTTAAACTTCTGCGCATCACATTTAAATCTTCACTGAGCGGGTTTCTAATCGTCACAGCCTGAGCCGCGGTAGCTAAACCTGCACCCGTGACTTTCGCGATATCTCCAAGCCATTTGGTTTCTGTCGCGTTTGAAGTAAACGCATAGTTGAAAGCCTGATGAAACCCGTCAGCGCGCATGAAGGCCGAAATCTTTTGGTTCATCATGTACTGATGATCGTGAGTCGTTGGCTCAGAATTCAACGCAGGAATAGTTTCCTGAATGTGTTCATAACCGTGAAGACGTGCGTACTCTTCAACTAAGTCCATGTCCTGTTCAATATCAAATCTGAAAAGCGGCGGAGTCATCAAGTACTCTCCGGGACCTGTTTTCTCATGTTTGATTTGAAGGCCGGTCATGTATTTTAAAAATAAATTTTCATCTGCCGGGTAACCCAGTCTGTCTGATACGGTCTTAACTGAGATCTTAATCGGTTTTTTAACCGGCAGCGGAGTATGCGTATCCCAATGCTGTCCGAAGGCTTCTCCGCCTGCCACCTGCTGAATCAGCAAAGCCGCGCGGTCCATTATTGAAGCTGTTTGAGTTACGTCAACTCCACGGGAAAATCGGTAAGCAGAGTCGGTATCAACACCGTGAGTGCGCGACGTTTTACGGACTGACATTGCTTTGAAGTTTGCACTTTCAAGAAAAATATTTTTTGTCGTGTCTGAAACACCCGAATTCAATCCGCCGATAACTCCCGCAAGGGCCACGGGTTTTTGAGCGTCGCAAATGAGAAGTTCATCGCCGTTCATCGTGAGTTCTTGCTCTTTTAAAGTTTTAAATTTTTCACCTTTAGTTGCATTTCTGACTTTGATCTGCGCGCCGCCGATCAAGTCAGCATCAAAAGCGTGAAGCGGCTGACCCATTTCTAACATCACGTAATTTGTTACATCAACAACGTTGTTAATAGAGTTCTGGCCGATAGCTTCTAAACGCTTCTTCAGCCATTGTGGGCTTGGGCCGATTTTTACACCACTGATGTAGCGGCCGCAGTAGCGCGGGCACAATTCAGAGTTTAAAACTTCGAGCTTAATTTTACTTTGTGTCGACTCATTTGAAAATTTGGTCAGAACTTCCGGATTTTTTACCGGTTTATTTAACAGACAACCCAACTCTCGTGCCAGTCCGAAGTGGCTGAGGCAGTCGGCGCGGTTTGGAGTCACTTTCAGTTCAAACGTCACATCATCGTAACCGGCGTATTCCGCATAACTCATACCCGTTGTTGCTTTCGGGTCGAGAATTTCAATGCCTTCAGAAGTTTCGGCAAGACCCAGTTCTTTTAAAGAACAAAGCATTCCGTTACTTTCAACATCGCGGATTTTTGATTTTTTAATCGCAAAATTTCCCGGAAGAACTGCGCCCGGTAAGGCGACCACGACTTTGTCTCCCGCTTTATGGTTTTGAGCACCGCAAACGATTTGCGTTACATTCCCCGGAGCAATTTCTACCTGGCACAGAGAAAGTTTATCGGCATTCGGGTGTTTGTCTTTAACCTGAATGTGGCCTACTACCACGTTAGCAAAATCTTTTGCTTTATCCTGAATTTCTTCAACTTCAAGCCCTGCTTTTGTCAAAACATCGGCCAGTTCCTGAGTTTTAGTTAAGTACTCAGACACATCAACAAAATCATTTAACCATTTAAGAGAAATTTTCATTTCGAATCCTTAATTAAAACTGCTTTAAAAATCTAACATCGTTCGCAGGAAAGTGACGGATATCATCGACGCCGTATTTGATAATCGCCATTCGCTCAACACCGAAACCGAAGGCAAAGCCCTGCCACTTCGGATACTCCACTTTTGCATGTTCAAAAACTTTCGGATTGATAAGCCCGCAACCGCCGATCTCGATCCAGCCGGTTTGTTTGCAAAGCGAACAGCCTTTGCTTTTGCAAATCGGGCAAGAGCAATCCACTTCTGCAGAAGGTTCAGTAAACGGAAAGAAGCTCGGGCGGAATCTTGTTTTTAAGCCCGGACCAAAAAACTCTTTTACGAAAAATGAAATGGTGCCTTTAAGGTCCGACATCGAAACCTGAGAATCAACACACATGCCTTCGATCTGGTGAAAGTTCGGCAAATGCGAAATATCACTGTCCACCCGGAAAACCGGGCCTGTGCCGATAATTCTCAATGGCAGTTTTTCTGATTCAAGAGAGTGAATCTGAATGGGAGACGTATGCGTACGCAAAACATGGGTGTCATCTACGAAAAAAGTGTCCTGCATATCACGCGCAGGATGATTCGGCGGAATATTCAGGGCTTCAAAATTGTAATAGTCCTTTTCGATCAACGGACCGGTACGAAGACTGTAACCTAAGCGGGCCATAATCGAAAAAATTTCGTTCGTCACTTTGTGGATCGGGTGTTCCTTCCCCTGCTCTTGTGACGAAACAGCAAAGCTGAGATCCAGCTTCTCTTCCAGCATTTTGGCGTCGATCTCTTTATTTTTTAAGGCTGACTCGGCTTTTTCATAAGCGGCTTCAAGTTCGACTTTGACTTCGTTTACCAATTTTCCGAAAGCCGGTTTTTCTTCTTTAGGTAAGGTCGCCATCAGCTTCATCGCTTCAGTCAAAGCGCCGCTTTTACCTAAAAACTGAACTTTAAAATTATAGAGTTCCTGGCTGTTTTGAGCCGAGGTAAACGCTTTAAGCGCATTACTTTTAATTTGATCGAGCTGGCTTTGTGACATATTCAATCCTAACCGTACATCTGTGAAAACTTTGCTAGGTATTATCAGAAATAATTTTAGTCTTTTCAAGGGTTTAGGCTTATGATACTTTGATTTTTTAAGGTTTACTGTGGCGCACAAAAATAAGCAGAATTATTCACCCTACAAAGCTCGCAAAGAAAAGGCTGGAATCAGTTTAAATCAGCCTACGCAGAAGCCTAAAAGAGATTTCCGGCCGGAACGTATTTACGAGATCGAAGAGGCTAACGACCGGTTCGCCGATATTTTCCGCAATCATCAGTTCGAATGCTCTCATGAGGAGCGAAGAAAACTCGCGCACTTCTACTATCTTCTGATGAAAAACCAGGAACACCAGAACTTTACCAGGCTATTAAAACTGAAGGACGTTGCGATTAAGCACTTTATTGATTCACTTGTGATTACCGAAATGGTGGATATCAAGTTCCCTTTGATAGACGTCGGTACCGGCCCGGGGTTCCCGGGAATTCCTTTGAAGATTCGTTTCCCGAAAGAAAAGATACTTTTGGGCGAGGGCGTACAAAAACGTGTCGAATTTTTAAAAGTCGTGCGCGAAGAATTAAAATTAGAAAATCTTGATATTATCGGCCGCAATATCAACGAACACTTTGTGTACCCCGTTCAGTCAGTGATAACCCGTGCTGTTGAAGATATTCCGAATACTTTACGAAATGTTTTAAGCTGCCTTCAGGAAGGCGGAGCCGTTTATTTTATGAAAGGCCCTGGCGTTGATCCCGAAATTAAAATGGCGCAAGAGCTGTCCGAATATTACAAACTTGAAAAAGACATTTCGTACACACTGAAACATACCGAAAACCACCGCCGCCTTGTTGTGTACCGTAAAATCAAAAATGCGCCATTACCTGAAGATCCTGATGAGGAAGTTGAATAATGAATGCAAAAACGTCTTCAATTACTCAGATTTCGTCTTCCACAAATTCACTTTTCCGCCAGTGGCAAAGCCTCTTGACCGCGAAAGGAATAAAAGAACACAAACAGTTTTTTCTCATGGGAGAAAAACTGGTTAACGAGTTTTTACAATCACCGGTAAACCGTTTTAAGGCCGAATACCTCGTGTTCAAAGAAGACCCGGGGATCAAAACCAGCGCCAGAAAAACCGCTCTGTCCAAGGAGCTTTTCGATGAGCTGGATGTTCTCAACACGAAGTCGCCGCTTTTAATTCTCAGCTACGAAGAATTTCCGGAAAAAAATTTTTCGGCCGAACCTACCGGCCTTGAGCTGGTTTGCCCGCTAGGTGACCCGCGGAACCTCGGCGCACTGATGAGAACAGCCGTTGCTTTCGGAGCGAATGAGCTTGTTTTGACAAAAGAATCGGCCCACCCGTTTTTGCCTCACGCTATAAAGGCGTCCGCAGGAGCCGCATTGAATTTAAAAATTACGAAGTCCTCATTGTCACTCGGCGAAATCCCGCTGAATGGTGCTAACTACGCGCTTGATCTGCACGGCGAATCGCTGTTAACAGCAAGATGGCCGAAGAATTTAAGACTTTGGGTCGGCGAAGAGGGCCCCGGTTTGTCTTTGAAACATGAACAGAAAAAAGTCATGAAGTTTATCAATATTCCAACGAGCCAGGTTGAATCACTCAACGCAATGGTTTCAACAAGCCTTGCTCTCTGGGAATGGAAAAAGCAGAATGAAAAATAAGTTTTCATCCGGTCTTCTTTTGTGTTTGTACGGGGCTGTCACCATAGCCACTTCTGTAAAGCCGGACGCACAATACGTCACACACTCATACAGCGTTTCTACAAATTGTTCGAACGCCTCATTTACTACCGGGCAAATTTCTGTAACCGAAGGCCGCATAATTAGTCCGTCAGTTATGTCATTTTATGCTCTGGGAATCCCCAGTGAGACTTTAAATATCGGGGCCGATATTTCGGGAGAGCTGGCACCCGCCTTAACCAGAACTTGCCTTTACACCTTGGATACATCAACTCCAAACGTAAGCGTTTCAGTATACACCTGTGACGACAATGGCATTCCTGCATGTATTGTGAATCTTACCCATCTGGACTAAGTTAAATAAAACTGTCTTCGTCCTTGAATTTATGAGCATAAGCTACTGTTGCAATATTCACGGAGATAGCCAGCACATCGGACGGATCGTTCGCAATATAAACCGGAAAAACTGACATAAGCCATACACGAACGCCGGTGAATTTAAAAATACAGAATAGAACGTCGGTCACTAAAACACACCAGGCGAGTTTTTTTAAGTTTATTTTTTCATGAGTGGACTTCGGGTGTTTACTTAAATCATAAAGAGCGTACAAAAAAACCGGGAAGAAAAACAACCCTGAAAAGTCACTGAGCTTTCCCGTAATAGCATTGTGAAACATGGCTTTAAATACATGATCATTTAATGCCGTAATGACGAGAGCACTTAGTATTAAGGGGTGTCGCAGGTAAGGAAAGTTCAAAACCGGATCATCCACACTTTGTAAAACGCCTCAAGTACAATTTTTAATGACATTTTACTTTGGCCAACACGGCGGTCTTCAAAAACAATCGGAACTTCCGTTACTTTATAACCGCACTTCTGAGCTTTATATTTTAATTCGATCTGAAAGCTGTAACCGTTTGACTGAATTTCTGAAAGCTTAATGTCACGCAAAACCTGAGCGCGCCAGCCGTTAAAGCCGCCTGTCCAGTCCTGAACAGGATAACCGAGAATCAACCGTGAATACACGCCGCCGCCGCGGGAAATAAGTTTACGGATTAGCCCCCAGTTAACTGTAGCGCCGCCCGCAATGTAGCGTGACCCTACAACCACATCATCGGTTTCAAGCTTTTGGAGAATCTTTACCAGATCTTCAGGGCGGTGGGAAAAGTCGGCATCCATTTCAACAAGCGCTTCGTAACCCCTTTGTAAACCCCACTCAAATCCTGCAATATAGGCTTTACCTAACCCGCTCTTTTTTTCTCGAAGTAAAAGATGAACGCGGGTTTCGGTTTTACCGAAGTCAAAAACATAACCGGCTGTATTATCAGGAGATGAATCGTCGACAACCAGAATATCGAACTTTTCCGGTAATGACAGCAAAGCCGGCAAAAGCGATTTCATATTTTCGATTTCATTGTAAGTCGGGATGATCACCAGCTTTTTCATAACGACACTATCCTACTTTTAAGTGAAGCAGGCAATCATTTCAAAAGGCAAATTCTTAGGCGGCTCTGCTTCCCAGAGACTCAAAACGTAACCGCCGCCGCCTGACCCCGTTAACTTGACAGCAAGGGCGCCGTTATCCAATAGCAGAGCCTGATGCTTTTTAACAGCATCGGTAATCAGCCCCCATTGTTCAAAGCAGTTATTTGATTTTTTAATCGATTTAATCCATTCAATCAGGCTTCCCCCGTTTTGAAGTAAAGCCTTCAGCTCATTCACACTTTCCTGCATCTGCAGATCTATCTTCTGGCCTTTTTCAGGATCAGAAGTCAGCAAAGTTTTCACCTGTTCAACACAGTCACGAGTCACGCCTCTTTGGCCCGAGTAAGATAAGTAAAGTTTCACATCAGGTTTCACCGGAAGTTCTTTGAAGCCATTGTTTCTTGTGAACACCAAAGGCGTTTTATAAAGTGTTACGGCAACATCGACACCGCTGCTTTCGCCGTGAAATAAATTTTCAAGATTGCGGGCAAACGAAAATTTTTCTTCAGGCTTTACGTAACCTAAAAATTCCAGCCATTCTGTTAAAGCTGCACATAGGGTTGCAGAAGCACCCATACCGCCGCCAAGTGCGATTTTCGATGTGATTTCCAGTCGGCCTTTTAGCTGAGAGCGTTTGATATTTAACAGATTGAATGCTCTTTCAAGAACAGACCAAATAATAAGTTCGAGATCGCCTGTGCGTTCGCCGTTTAATACAAGTTCTAATTCCTGCTCAGACTCTGAATACTTTAAATTCAAATACTTCGAGAATAACGGAAACACAAGCGCTTCACTGCCGCGAAGAACGGCGTGCTCACCTGCTAATATCCATTTTCCCGGAACCTGAGTTGAGAACGTTTTCATAATTTATTTAAATAGCCTTCATCAGTCCACACGGGCATTTCGTGGCGGAATATACGTAATACTTCATTGTAGATTTCGCCTTGGTCTTCGCGGTAAAGCAGATGAACGTTGCTGCCGGCGTCCATCGTTACTAACGGACCGTCACCTTTCTCATCCCAAATCTTATGTAACATTTCCAACGCTTTCATTGTGCTGGAGTTCATGTACATAAAGGACGGCGATGATGTGTGAAACAACATATGCATGTCCCAGAACTCATTCCAGCAAAGCTGGTAAGACAGCTTCCAGTTTTGGGCGCGCATAGCACTGATCAGTTTTTGCAGACGCTCTTCAGCACGCTCCACCCGTCCTTTAAAGAGATCAGACGAAAGCACGCGCTGGTGGGCATCGCTTGAAGAAACCTTTTTAATACTTTCATCACAAAGTAAGACCTGGTGTTTTAAATTTTTATACGGAATCTGAATGGTTTCAGCACCTTCGCTGTGCCAAAGACTCCACGGCGAAAAAAATGACCGGCACGATGAGCCCGAGCCCCGCTGGGAAAGCTTTGCCAGCTCTTTCGGGCGGTAACCCATCTTAGCGCCACCGCTTTGCTCGATCATTATATTGTGAGCTGCTAATGTCAGAGCTGCGAAGCTGGAAGCTGAACTTGCAAGGCCGCAATCAGACGGAAAGTTATTTGCCGACTCAATGACATAGAACCCTTCAAGTTTAAATTCTTTTTTCAAAAACAAAAAATGATTCAAAAATTTTTCCCGCCCCTTTTCGCTTAGCTCGATAGGACGTAGATCTTCGCGCTGGTAAGGGGCCCAGATATCCTGACTGAGTTCGGGATTTTTTTTAACTCTTACAAATGTGCGAAGTTTTTCAAGACAGAATGAAAAAGAAGAATTTGTCGGCTTGTTGCCGAGGCTATCAATCTTTCCCATATACTTGATCAGGGCAATATTAGACGGAGCAGAAGCTTCAACCCACATTTTGACTCCAGTACGGCCGCAGTTGTGAAGCGAGGCCTGCTGCCAGATCACCAGATCCGGCTACGTAATGATATTTTTTTTCAGCTAACATCTGCTGTACCTGTTTTTTATCAGCACGGTCAAAGAAGGCGATAAGAACATCTGCCCCCAAAGCCCCGCAAGGTTTCACATGCTTTATGACTCCAGTGCTTTCAAGCAGCGTACGGATTTCAAGTGAGTGCGGATGGGTCAGCTTTTTTGCTTTTAACAGTTCACTCCACTGAGTGATCAGATACAAAAACTCATTCTCATTATTGGCCGCATACAGATTGCAGATTTGCGATGCTAAAGACGGCAATTCATTTAGCTGCTCAAGATCAATTGTCGCTAAATGATCATGCGTCGGAACTTTAATTCCCGAGTAAATCAGCGCAAAATCCAGATTCAAAAAATTCCATTCGAAATTCTGAAACATTTGCAGCTGTTGATCCGCCAGAATTACACCGCCCAGGTACTGAAAGACTAGATCGATCCCACTGGGCCGGACTTTCTGATCAGCGTGAAGACCCTTATACTCTTTTAAAATATCGTAAACGCCCGACTTCTTTTCTAAAAGATCAGGAGTAATGGCAGCCAGATATTCGGCAGTCGAGCGGCCAAAGCCGCCGCGTATACCTGCAGCTGAATAAGGATCTGAAAAGCTTACAGCCGAAAGAGATTCATGTTTCGCTAAATACTTACCGGCAGGACTTTCCGGATGGAATGTTACGGCGTTTGATCCGGCAACTGTAAATTCAAAACAGGGAGCCGTTGCCAGGCCCAAAGCAGGACCGCCAAGCAGAACAGCGTACTCCCCGACTAAAAATGTTTTCCCGGGAATTTTAAAACTGGTTTCAGTGATTGGTTTCACGTAAGTCTTTTAGCACTTCAACAGCGTTTGAAAGTGAAATGCGTTTACGAAGTGATAAAATTTCTTCAAGCTTCTTCACCATTGCGGGCATTTCAAGCTCTGTAGCGCCTGCACCGAGAGAAAGATTCTTAATGTGAAGTTTCATGTGGCCTTCGATAATACCGACTGTTGTCAGCGCTCTTAGAGCACCTAAATTCTGCACAAGACCAACAGCAGCCGCAACACGCGCCAGATGATTTGCAGATTCAACACCTAGCATCTTCATCGCCAACTTCGCAGATGGATGTAATGTTGTTACTCCACCCACTGTTCCAACGATGACCGGCGCTTCAAAAATACCGATCAATTGGTTGCCGACTTTGCGCCACTTGGTAATCGAGCGGTACTGTCCATCACGGGCCGCATAAGCGTGAACTCCCGCTTCAACCGCGCGCCAGTCATTGCCGGTTGCGATCAGGATCGGGTCGATACCGTTTAACACACCTTTGTTATTCGTGGCTGCACGGTAAGGATCAAGCTCTGCAAACCGTGAGGCTTCTTCAATTTTTTCTGCCAGTTCCGCTTCGATATTATCAATTGTCACAATGGCGCGAGTCAGTTTTGAATCCACCAGATTCGACAAAATACACATCGTGACTTTTTCACCTGTGAACTGCTCGATCGGTTCTTTTAAGTATTCGCAAACCTGATTGATGACATTTGCACCCATAGCGTCGCAAGGGTTCATGTAAATGTGAACGATGGCCATAATGTCGCCGTCACCGCGGTCCAAATGACGGATCTGAATATCAGTTACACCGCCACCGCGTGCAACCAAACCAAATGCCACCTCGCGGTTAGCCAGTTCGATTAAGAAGTTCTTCTGTTGCAGTAAGTGGCGCTGAAAGTTTTCAAAATTTTTAATTTTAGCGAACTGAATCTGCCCGATAATATTGTTACCGATAGTTTCGGTTCTGATCGATCCGCATTCGCGAACCCATTTTGCAGTTTTGCTGGCAGCTGCAATGATCGAAGTTTCTTCAACTGCCATCGGGATAACGTAATCGCGGCTGTCGATATTAAAATTTGTAGCCACACCTAACGGAAGCTGAAAATATCCAATAACGTTTTCTACAAATTTTTCAGCCAGCTTGACGTCCTGAAGGCCGCCCTGTTTTAAATAATTAATTTCCTGCTTAGACAGAACTTCGGCTTCATTCAATAAATCAAGACGCTCACCATAAGTGAACTTTGAAAAGCCTTTGAAGATTTCACTCAGTGTTTTTTTAACCAACTGGGCCATACCACACCTTTTTATGAAGCAGTTCTTCGCAACGCTTAACACCCATACAGAATAATGCGGTTTTCAGCTGAAAATCGAATTCACGCATGGCATGGCTCACGTCTTTTGCATCAACCATAGCGGCCTTCATCAGTGGTTGGGCGATTCCCACAGCGCGGGCGCCCAGCGCCATGCACTTAGCTGAATCCACACCGTTGCGGATTCCGCCCGAAGCCCAAATCTGGTGAAACAACACCTGGTCCTGCAATTCGAGAAGACAATCTACAGTAGAATATCCCCAGTCGGCAAAAGCATCTGCCGATTTGTAAAATATACTCTCTTCATTCTGGCGTAATGCTTCAATTTTAGCCCAGTGAGTGCCGCCAAATCCTGATACATCGACGGCTTTTACACCGATATCAAACAGGTTGTTGGTGACATCTTTGTTAATGCCAAAACCAACTTCTTTTACAAGAACCGGAACATGACTCTGCCTCACAAGCTTTTCGATAGCAGCCAATGCCCCGCTGAAATTTAAATTTTTATTATTCTGAAAAACTTCCTGCAACGGATTCAGATGAATGATCAGACCGATTGCATTCAAGTTTACTACAAGTTCCAGAATTTTTTCCGGGCTTTGAGTCAGGACTTCAAGAACACCGATATTAGAGAGAAGTTTTAAATCAGGAACAGTCGCAACAATCTCGCGCCATTCGAATGCGGCTTCAGGATCAGTGAGTTCTCTTCGCTGAGAGCCGACTCCCATAAGCCACCCGTTTTCAGCAGCGGCTAATGCGAGGTTTCGATTAATTTTAATACTGTCCTGGTGGCCGGCGGTCATACTCGAAACGAAATGCGGGCTCGCCAGTTCATGACCCAGAAGTTTTACCCGCAGAGAAACATCCGCATAGTCGATTTCAGGTAGGGCCTGATGAATGAGTTTAATTTTAGAGTAACCTGTACGTACAAGTTGCTGAGCAGAATCATCCAGCGCTAAGCGGATGTGATCCCGTTTTCTATCTTCAAACTCATTAAAGGAGTCAGACATAGTTCAATTACCCTCTTAATAAAAAAGCGAGCTACTTGAGCCCGCTTTTTCATTCTTAATTTATCTCAGTTCCAATACTTATTGTTTGATAGCGTGTTGGCAAAGAGAAGAAAAAGCAGCTGCATCAGTGATTGCTAAGTCAGCTAAAACTTTTCTGTCTAATTCGATTCCAGCTTTGATCAAGCCACCGATAAGACGAGAGTACGTAGTACCGTTTAAGCGAGCTGCTGCATTAATACGTTGAGTCCACAGAGCACGGAAAGAGCGTTTTTTCATCTTTCTGTGTTTGTAAGCGAACACCATACCACGGTCATTTTTTTCAACCGCGTGAGTGTAAGAGCGCGAACCTGCTGAGTAGTAACCTTTTGTTCTTTTTAAAACTTTTTTGTGACGACGACGATTTGTCATCCCCGATTTTACGCGTGCCATTGTCTACTCCTTAAAAGCCGAATTGGCGCTTCACTTGAAGCATGTTTGCATCGTCGACATAAACTACTTGTCCAAGATGACGTTTAACTTTTGAACTCATGTGAGAATTCAAGTGGCGCATTTTAGTTTGTTTGCGCTTCACTTTTCCGCTTTTAAGAACGCGCATGCGTTTCTTTGCACCAGAGTGCGTTTTCATATTTACCTTCCTCCGACAGGGCGAGAACTCAAAAGGAGTCCTTCTTGATGGCTCAACTGTCAGCCTTAATTTTGAGTCTTTTAGAAATAGAGGTTTTGGCGTTCAAAATCAAGCATTTAGGTTAGGTAGATAGGCTTAAGGTCGATTTAAACCGCCCCTGTTTTGAAAAAATCACAAAAAACGTGCATTTTAAAGAAATTTTAACAGTTTGCTGTATGATGCAGTTCATTATATAACTTTCAAGCTAACGATAAACAAACAGATCTAAAAATGGAGGCTGCTCCTGCTGCCGCTGCTCCTGCTGCAACAACTCCAGCTGCAACTGCTGCTACTCCAGCTCCTAAAAAAGCTAAGAAAGCTAAAAAAGCTAAGAAAAATGAAGTTGCTGCTGCTGCAACTGCTGGAACTCCAGCTGCTCCTGCTGCTGCTCCTGCAACTGAAGTTAAAAAGTAATCGCGCCTTAAGCGCAGGTAAATGCAAATTTTACCTTACTTTTGTTAATAAAAAGCCGCTCCACAAGGGCGGCTTTTTTATTTCTAGAGACCTGTGGTAATGTAGTCTCATGAAAAGCTTAAAAAACATTTTAATTCTTTTGGTTTTGGCTCCTAACGTAGGTTTCGCGGTAAACGCTCCTACACAACAACTTCCTTCGGACGTCACGGCTCTCACAACTAAAATTAAAGCCTGCAGCTACTGGGACAATGCAGATCCCTGGAAAAGCAAGGAGCGCTCTATTCAAATCCGAACCGCATTGGACAACTTGAATTGCAAAGCCATTGTTAGAGAAGAAATGGCTGTCCGCCAAAAATACCAAAACGATAAAACTATCGTTAGCTCAATCGACGAAGTCTATGTCTGATTGCTGACATTTAAATATTCCCGGTCGGATGCTATATCTCTTTTATGAAAACTATTACCCTCCTCATTGTTACCATTTTATCTGTTTCAGCTTTTGCTCAAAACCCTTCCGCACCGGCAAAAATGCCAAACGATGTAGTCAGCCTGGTTTCGAGAATCCGCGACTGCGCTCACTGGTCCGGTGAAGAACCATATGACAAAGACCGCGCATCGCAAATTGCAATCGCGATGAAGACCTTGCGCTGTGACCAGTTAGAAAAAGATGAGGCTTCTATTCGCTTGAAGTACAAAGCCAACAAGGATGTGCTTGAAACAATTGATCAGGCCAAGAAGCTTCCGTACTGAATTTTCTGAGATATAAGAAATAAAAAAAGCCGGCTTTGGACCGGCTTTTTTTTATTGATTCAACACGCTTGAAGGGCACTTAAACACCGTGGCGAGAAACACCAAGGTGTTCGGATTATCCGGCGGTTCCATTGACTGAGTGGCATTGCCATCAGCAGGTTTAGCTGCACCGGTTTTAGCTGCAGGAGCTGAGCCCGGAAGAGTATTCGTGTTTTTCCCCTTTAGAAAAACCAGAATGTTTCCGCCAAGAGCGTGCGCCTTGTTTCGCAGATCAACACGCGTTTCAAGTTCCATTTGCGTTTCAAGAGTACCTACATTGCGGTCTTCCTGAATGCTGGCCACTTCTCCGACGTAAAGACAGCCTTTAGGTTCCGCATCTAAAACGCGGACACGCTCTGCTCCCGGAGTGACTTCATATGATTTACCAAACAACCCTTTACCACCGGCACAACCGGTAAATGCCAGCAGTGCTATCAGAAAAAAGCTATTCTTCATCGTTATCAACTTCTTCTTTCATAGGCTCAAGAACTTCATCTTTTTTATTCGGGTGAAGCTTGATGTATTCTTTAATTTTAACCGGATCCGGCGCTAACATGGCAAACATGTTACGGCCTTCTGTTTTTGGCGGAGCTTCAACAATCGCAAGATCTTTTACGAACTCGATCGCCTTGTTCACTACAGCCAAACCTGTTTCCTGGTGCGCCATCTCGCGGCCCATGAAACGTAAATTTACTTTTACTTTGTCGCCCTCTAGTAAAAAGCGGCGGGCATGTTTCATTTTTGTTTCGAAGTCATGCTGATCCGTACGCGGGCGCATTTGAATTTCTTTAATGGTGACAACAACCTGATTTTTTCTGGAAGCTGCTGCTTTCTTTTTTTCTTCGTACTTGTATTTGCCGTAGTCCATGATTTTACATGTCGGCGGCTGAGCATTCGGAGCAATTTCAAGTAAGTCCAAGCCTCGGTCTTCGGCGATTCTCAGGGCCTCCGGCACTGACATTACACCTAGCATTTTTCCCTCATCATCAATCAGTCGTACTTGCTGGGCACGGATTTCACGGTTTACGCGTAATCCATCTTTTTCACGTTTTTTGTCTCTATCGAACTTGGAAGGACCTTTTGGTCTTGGGGCGAGGGTGTTAATACTTTTCTCCTTTAGTATGTTTCTCTTCTATACCTGCGCCATTTCGGGCAGCAGTTTTCTAATCACTTCGCGGGCTTTTTCCCACGGAATGTTATTGTGCATCGAACCGTCTTTTAAACGGACCGACACCGATCTTTGCTCGGCTTCTTTATCTCCGACAATCAGCATGTACGGAACTTTTTTCAGCTGAGCTTCACGGATTTTAAAATTCAATTTTTCATTCCGTCTGTCGAACTCAACGCGAATTCCGTTAGCTTTCAATTCAGCCTGCATTGTTTCAC
Organism: Pseudobdellovibrio sp.; assembly: GCA_020696855.1. Lineage (GTDB taxonomy): Bacteria > Bdellovibrionota > Bdellovibrionia > Bdellovibrionales > Bdellovibrionaceae > Pseudobdellovibrio. Next base: position 44,683 of record JAJFMT010000011.1, on the reverse strand, counting down.
AGAATACGTTTACCCGGTCAGTAACGTTCAATATCGTTACCTGGTTCGGAGACATCCACGGAGGCAAGTGGCCAGCCGTGTGCTCCAGGTAAACGCTGATAAAGCGCTCTAAAGAACCTAAAACCGCTCGGTGTAACATGAGTGGCCGGTGCTCTTTGTTGTCTTCACCTGTGAATTTAAGGTCGAAAGCTTCCGGCAAATTCGGATCAACCTGGATTGTTCCCGTCTGCCATGAGCGCCCGATCGCATCGACGAAATGCATTTCAAGTTTAGGGCCATAGAAGGCGCCTTCACCCGGAAGTACTCCGAACTGCAGCCCCATTTCTGTAACCGCATCGCCCAGCGCTTTTTCAGACATGTCCCAGTATTCGTCACTGCCCATCCGGTTTTCCGGACGAGTGGCTAAGAATAATTTGTAATTCGGCATACCTAAGGTTTGGTAAATTTCATTCAGCAATTCGATGAATTTAAAAATTTCACCTTTTAACTGGTCCATCGAACAAAAGATATGGGCATCATCCTGGCAAAATGTTCTTACGCGGGATAAACCGTGTAGGGAACCCGACTTTTCGTAGCGGTGTAAACGGCCGAAATCCGCCATCCGTAATGGAAGTTCGCGGTACGAGTGCTTTTCAGATGCGAACAATAAACAGTGGCTTGGGCAGTTCATCGGTTTTACACCGAATTCGCGCTCATCAGGATTAGAGAAGTACATATTCTCTTTATAATTCTGATAGTGGCCTGACGTTTTAAAAAGCTCGATATCAAAAATTTGCGGCGTGATCACTTCTTGGTAATCGTATTTGTGATACAGCTCGCGGATGTAATTAATAAGTTCGTTGTAAACAACCGTTCCCCGTCCGGTAAAAAACGGAGATGCCGGCGCCCATTCATGAAACATGAATAAGCCAAGTTCTTTTCCTAAACGTCTGTGGTCGCGTTTAGCAGCTTCTTCTAACTGAACAAGGTAAGCATCCAAATCTTTTTTATCGTTGAATGCTGTCGCGTATACGCGCTGGAGCATCGGATTTTTTTCGTCTCCGCGCCAGTAAGCACCCGCCACCTTCATCAGTTTGAAAGCTTTTATCTGTCCTGTCGATTGAACGTGAGGACCACGGCACAAATCAAACCAGTCACCTTGATGGTAAATTCCAACGACCGTCTCGCCCTTGGCTGCCAAATCCTTAATGAGTTCGACTTTAAAGCGCTCGCCCATTTTAGTAAAAATATCGATCGCTTTTTGGATAGACCATTCTTCACGGACCACTGGAAAATCTTTATTCCGAAGCTCTTCCATCTTTTTTTCGATTTTTTCAAAATGTTCTTCAGTGAAGTTAAATGGAGAATCGAAGTCGTAATAAAATCCGTTTTCAATCACCGGACCGATTGTCACTTTCACCTCGGGCCAAATTTGCTGAACGGCCTGAGCCATCAAGTGAGCGGCTGAGTGACGAATGACTTCAACTGATTCAGGAGATTTAGTCGTGACCAGTTGTAACTTCGTTTGATTTTCAAGCGGCGTTCGAAAGTCGATAATCTCCTGAGAGCCATTAATTTTTGCTCCGAGAGTATCTTTAGCCAAACGGCTACCGATCGACGCTGCTACTTCAAGCGCCGTAGGGTTATGATCAAAAGTGCGTACCGAGTTGTCCGGTAAAATAATCTGAATTTCAGGCATAAGTTTATGAGATCGACATTAAAATGTCGTAGAGCCAACAACCGCACGGGTCGTCGTATTGGTTAAGAATTGAGAATGTAATGCTGTAGAGAACATGAACATCATCGTGTTGTTATAATCTCAAAAAAAAGCCCCCATTTCAAGGGGCTTTTAGTTAATTTTTGTGCATTTTCAAGTTTGATCACAAATATCGAAGCTTAGTCTAGTAAGTCACATGGTGCTTAAGGGCCTCGTGCAAGCGAGGGTCTTTAATAGCAACCAGATTGTTTTTAGACATGAACTGGAACATTGAACCCAGGAAAATAGCGGCGAAAAACAGGAACATGCCCACTTCCCACAGACCGAATTGCGGAATTCCGTCGAAGAAGTTCGGGTAAACCAGCCAGTAAATATCAACGTAGTGCATAACAAGTACCAGAGCTGAGATACCGACCAGGATAGAATCCGTACGCTTCGATCCGCGCGGTAACAATACCAGGAATGGAACGATAAAGCGGAAGATCAATAAAGCAAACGATACCGGCATCCACCCGTTCAGAGAACGCATGATATAGAACTCTGTCTCTTCAGGGATGTTTGCGTACCAGATTAACATGAACTGAGAGAACGCAATGTAAGCCCAGAAAACTGAAAAACCTTTTAAGTATTTTCCAACATCGTGCTGATGCTCTTCTGTAACGTAGCCAGAGATCCATTTTGAATTCTTCATTACAACGATAACAATCGACAAGAATGCGAACGTAGCCTGAAGGCCGGCAGCGAAGCAGTAAACTCCGTAAATTGTAGAATACCAAGTTGGCAGCAATGACATGAGTAAATCAATTGAGAATAAAGAAAAGAAAATTGCAAAGAATGCAATGTAACCAACTGAAAGACTCAAATTGTTTTTTGTTAACTGGTGATCACCTGTGGTGTCCTGTTTAAGTGAATTTCCAACGATTTTTTTAGCGAAGAAAATACTTCCCAAGCCGAAGATAATCATTCGGGCTAACACGAATCCAGGAGCTAAGTAAGTTTGCTTGCCGCCGGTTAATGTGTGGTAAGTTTCAGGCACGCCCCAAGCGTACAAGTACTTGATACCAACGAATAACAACAGGCCTCCACCCAACATGTAAGGGAAGAATGCTGACATCGCTTCAGCAAAACGTCTGATCGAAGCGCTCCAACCCGCATTTGCCGCGTGATTGAAAGCAACGAAGAACATGCCCGTACTTGCAATGGAAGCAAAGTAGAAAAAAGCTGTTAAGTAAGCCGGCCACATGCGATCCGGGTTTTTTACAAACCCGAAAATGAAAGTAGCAAGACCGATCAACAAAGCTGCGCCCAAAATGCCTTTCAGAGTAGAAGACAATTCGAACTTATTTAATTTTAATTCTTGATGTGATGAATGAGTTCCCATGACGACCTACTTATTATCTTTCTGAAGAGAACGGATGTAATTAACAACCTGCCAGCGGTATTTTTGCGGAATGTGCGAAGCATACGGCCCCATCATTCCCTGCCCGACAGTAATAACATGATAAATCTGACCGTCTGTCCATGCGCGCATTTTATCAGACACGAGGCTTGGCGGCTGAAGAGCCATTTTCGTTCCTACTGCAGAGTTTGCTGCAGCCGAACCTTCGCCCTTTTCACCGTGGCAAACCGCACATTGAGTCGAATAATATTTTAGTCCGACTTTCATAACGGCTTCTGAAGAATCTGAACCCAATGGATTTTGATTCTGAGCTGCACCTGCGATGTCATTAGCGTATTTGTAAGGAATAAATCCAACCGGCTGAGTGCCTTCAGGCGGCACGCGCATTCCCGAATTATTCGGAGAATCCACGTCGCCCTCTTGAGGTTTAATGGCCGGGCTTATCATCATGTCCTGAATCAGCTCAACATTCGGTTGATCCTGATTTTTTGAGCAAGCTGTTGTAAATGAAATCACTACAAAACCTGCTACCAGAGTCATGAGAAGATTAACAAGTGATCTGTTAGTTGAATTTATCATATTAGTATTCCGCCACTTTCTTAACTTCGTCTGCGCCAAGCTCTCTCAATAACTTTTCAACACGGTCAGCGTTGTAACCAACGTCATTTTCCGGAATGAAGATTGCGAACTTATGGCAAGTCAGATCTTTGTCGATTACCGGCGGATCAACCTTTGGCATTCCTGCATGAACAAACAAAGCCACCACTGAAGACAAGGCTGCAAATAGAACTGTTAACTCGAACATGATCGGAATAAATGCAGGCAATGAGAACATCGGCTTACCTCCGATATTTAAAGGCCAGTCAACAACCGACGTGTACCAAACAAGTGCCAATGCTGCCATTAAACCTGTGCAACCCGCTGCAAATGCCACGTAAGGAATTGTCGAGCGTTTGATTCCGCACGCTTCTTCCATACCGTGTACAGGGTAAGGTGTAATCGCATCAAACTTTACAAATCCTGATTCGCGAACCCGTGCCGCTGCTTTCAGAACTGTTGCTTCTTTTAAAAAGATTCCGGCGATGCCGCCAATAGCCTTAGCCATTAGTGACCTCCTTCTTCGTCTTTACCGACATGTAAGACAGGTTTAATTTCCGCAATCGAGATCGCAGGGAAAACGCGTAGGTATAATAAGAAAATGGTCAGGAACATACCGAATGAACCAACTAAGATACATGTATCGTAGATCGACCAAGCGTACTGACCCCAGTTCGATGGTAAGAAGTCGCGGTGAAGCGATGTTACCGTGATTACGAAACGCTCGAACCACATACCGATGTTAACGAAGATTGAAACGACGAACATCACTGGGATTGAACGGCGGAATTTTTTGAACCAGAAAAGCTGCGGAATAACAACGTTACAGCAGATCATAATCCAGTAAGACCACGCGTAAGGGCCCATTGCACGGTTCATAAATACGTAACGCTCGTAATCGTTACCAGAGTACCAAGCGATTAAGAATTCAGATCCGTAAGCGTAACCAACCATTAAACCTGTCATCATGATGATTTTATTCATCACTTCCATGTGGTCTAAGGTGACGTAGTTTTTAAACTCAGGCCATCCGATGCGCACCAAAGTGAACAGCGTAATAACCATCGCAAAACCCGAGAAGATCGCACCCGCAACGAAGTACGGCGGGAAGATCGTCGCATGCCATCCCGGTAAATTTGAAACCGCGAAGTCGAACGATACGATCGTATGAACCGAAAGAACCAGCGGAGTCGATAGACCCGCAAGAATTAAGTACACCATTTCATAGTGTGACCAGTTCTTAGCTGTACCTCTCCAACCTAACGACAAAGCTCCGTAAATTGTACGGCGGATTTTATTGGTCGCGCGGTCTTTAATCGTAGCGAAGTCAGGAATAAGACCTACGAACCAGAAAACTGTTGAAACAGTCGCGTATGTTGATACGGCGAAAACGTCCCAAAGTAATGGTGAACGGAAGTTAACCCACAAAGGCCCGCGCTGATTCGGATAAGGGAATAACCAGAAGTCTAACCAAGGACGGCCGGTATGGATCAGAGGGAAGATACCCGCTGTCATAACCGCAAAAACCGTCATTGCTTCCGCAGTACGAGCAACTGATGTTCTCCATCTTTGACGAAACAGGAACAAGATCGCTGAAATCAGAGTACCGGCATGACCGATACCGATCCAGAATACGAACGTGATAATCATCGTTCCCCATGCAACCGGGTGATTTACACCTAATAAACCGATACCGGTAGCGATGACGATCGCGATGGTCGCAATGTAAAATAAGAAAAGAGTTTTAGCTGCAAGGAAAAGTCCCATCCAGCCTTTTGACGGAAATCTTTCAAGCGGAGCACAGATATCATCTGTTACATCTTTAAGTGTTTTATTTCCTAAAACTAAAGGATTACGTTTCATCTGACTCATGAGTGACCTCCTTCTTGATGTGCAGGCTCGTTCTTAGGAGCCTCCCCGTGATGACCGTGTTTAGGCGGAGTCACTTGATCGTTGTTTCTGATTTTAGACATGTAACGGATAGAAGGACGAGCATGCCATTCTTCAAGAAGCGCGTAAGCGCGAGGTTCTGCTTTGAAAACTTTTGCTACGCGTGAGTTCTCATCATTCAGGTCACCGAATGCGATGGCGTCAGCAGGGCAAGCCACTTCACATGCTGTTTTAACATCTCCGTCTTTTAATGGACGGCCTTCAACTTTAGCTTTGTTTTTACCTTCTTTGATACGCTGAACGCAGAAAGTACATTTCTCCATTACACCGCGGGTACGTACACCCACTTCAGGGTTCAAAGCCATGTGCATTGGTTTTTCAATTAACTTTGCGTAATTGAACCAGTTGAAACGGCGTACTTTATAAGGACAGTTATTTGAACAGTAACGTGTTCCAACGCAACGGTTGTAAACCATGTCGTTTAAGCCTTCTTCACTGTGTGAAGTCGCAGCCACCGGGCAAACTGTTTCGCAAGGAGCATTGTCACAGTGCTGGCATGTTACCGGCTGGAATACTGTCTCTGCATTTTCAACATCACCGGTGTAGTAACGGTCAATACGGATCCAGTGCATTTCACGGCCCTGGAAGACATATTTTTTACCCACAACGTGAATGTTATTTTCAGACTGACACGCGGTCATACAAGCTGAGCAGCCCGTACACGAGTTCAAGTCAATTGCCATACCCCATTTGTGACCGTTGTACTGGTGACCTGACCAAATAGACCAAGTGTGATGTCTGTGGATATTTGCTTCTTTGTTTTCTTTATAATCTTTGTTAGTTGCCTGAACGACTAACTGACGGCCTTCCATTGAATCGTGGCCTTGAGTTGTTACTAACTGAATGAATTTTCCGGTTTTAGTAAGCTCAGCTGCAGAACCTGCGAATACAACTTCGCCATTTTGCACGCCTGCAAGTTTGTAAGCATCAACACCTACTCCATTACCAACCTTACCTGCTGCTGTACGGCCGTAACCAACTGCAACTGCTACAACTTCATCATGTAAGCCCGGTTGAATATGAGTTGGAAGTTCAGCCTTCTGCCCGTTTACAGTTAAAGTTACAACATCACCTTCTTTTAAGTGAAGACGTTCAGCTGTTTTTAAAGAAACTGATGCGTAGTTGTCCCAAACGATTTTAGTAACTGTATCCGGCAACTCTTGTAACCAGCCGATGTTGGCTAATGAGCCGTCACCGATTTGAACTGTTGGGTATAGAACAAGCTCAAGAGAAGATGAGTTTTGTTTTCCCGAAATTTTTGAAAGAGCGTCAGCTTTAAATGAACGAGCTGATCCTGAAGTCGCAACTTCACCAACGCTGCCGTTTTGCAGTAAATCGTTCCAAAGAGTTTCGAAATCTCTTCCTTTGGCAACTTTGCCGGCCATTTCTTCTTTCCAGAAAGCGCGCAGATAATCATAAAAAGTTTCGTAAGTTTGTAAACGCTGAGGACCTTTTTTAGACATGTACGCCCAAGTCATCAAAGACAACTGGAACGAACGTGTATCGTACATAGTGCGGATCAACGGCTGATGAACACCGTAAACACCTGCTGCGTATTCAACATCACCCCATGTTTCAAGAGCGTGATTGTCGGTCGCAACGTAATGAGCATGCAATGCTGTCTCATTCATTTGATCGCCGATGTAAACGACAGTTGGAACTTTTTTAAGAGCTTCTGCGAAACCTGCTGCACCTGATAAAGCGTACATTGGGTTTGAACGGTAAATAATTAAAGTTGTCACTGCGCCTGACTTCATTCTTTCGATCAGGTTCAGCATGTCAGCGTATGAAGCTTTCAAGCGGCTGCTTCCGGCATTGCCGATAACAGTTTTGCCGTCGTTACCCAGAAGGCTGTTCAGTAGATTCACAGCGATCTGCAATTGCAATGAAGCTTCAGTACGGGTTGCCAAGCCACCCGCTACCACAAGTGAAGGGCCATTTAATAAATCGGTCGCAACTTTCTGGAATTTTTCCGGTGCGATTCCCAGGTCTTGAGCTGCGTTTGCGTATTTAGCCGCTAAGCTTCTCGCTGCATCACTAACGCCTGTTGCTTTACCTGATTTGATAACAGCATTTACTAAACCCATCACCACAGTTAATTGCTGTGAAGGCTTAATTCTGAAACGAACGTCAGCATTAGAACCCGTCAAAGAATAAGTCGAATCGAAAGAGTACAAGCGGTTCATCGTCGCAGGATTTTTGCGGGCCGATGAGAATTGCTTAGTGAAAGCAACAGGAGAAATCCATGTACCTAAAAAGTCTGCATCGATTGAAACAATCGTTTCGGCTTTATCAAAACGGTAAGACGGAACAACAGCTTCACCATAAGACACTCTTTGACCTTCAGCTACGTCGTCATTACCGAGCGGCTCCCAAACAACGTGTTTTGTGCCAAAGCCCTGACCGAAGTCATTGATTACGGCCTGAGTTGCAGGCGAAGTAATGTTGCCTGACAAAATGTATGAATTGCCTTTTTGCAATTCACCGGCAACTTTTGAATCAAGGTCTTCCCATGAAACAGCAACTGTTTCGCGGTTAGTGCGTTTTTCATTTAGCAAATTTCTTTTTGGAGCTTGAAGTCTTTCAGGATCATAAAGACTTAATAACGAAGCCTGGGCTCTTGAAGAAACGCCGCCTTTGTTCAGTGGATTTGAAGGATTACCCTGAATGTGTACAGGACGGCCTTCACGTGACTTGATTAATAAACCTAAGTGCTCCTGGCCGTCGAAGTAAGAAGACGTATACCAGTTAGAAACACCAAGAGTTACTTCTTCAGGCTGACGAACGTAAGGAACAATTTTTTGTACAGGGCGACGGATGCAACCGGCAGCTGTTGTTAACGCTACAGAAGCTCCCATCAGCTTTATGAATTCACGGCGGGCCCATTTATCGTTATCGCCTTCTTTAGCAGCTTCTGCACGAATAGGAGAAGACATGAATTCAGTTTGTAATGCCTGATTGAATTCAGGTGTGTCGTTTAAATCTTCAAAAGAGCGCCAGTAAGTGCGGTCTCTTTGCGGTCTGTCCGTTTGTTTTTCGTTGATTGAGTCGTGTGTAGTTTTCATGTGTGTATTCGTCTCTCTTATTGGTGGCAAGTCGAACAGTTAAGTGGAGCTTTATTTTCTGGTTGACGGTGACAGTTCACACACCAGCCCATTGATAAATCAGAGTATTGGTAAACTTTCGCCATCGTTTCAATCGGTCCGTGGCAAGTTGAGCAGTTTACACCGCGGCTAACGTGAGCCTGGTGGTTGAACTGAACGTGATCAGGAAGTAAGTGAACTTTAACCCATTCAATTGGTTTTCCGTCAGCATAGGCTTCGCGAAGTTTTTTAATTGCATCAGGATTTTTTGAACCATTCACTTGTTGGTGGCAGTTCATGCAAGTTGATAACGCCGGAACATTTGAAGTTTTTGAAAATTCAACTTGGTTGTGACAGTACTGGCACTGAATTTTATTTTGACCAACATGAAGTTCATGGCTGAACGGAAGTGGTTGTTCAGGGGCATAACCGGTGTTGTAACCGATACTGCGTGAAGCTCTATACTCAGCATCTGGAGATTGCCATAAACATCCGGAAACAAATAATAATATCGCGGCCATAGCGAGCCCGATCAACGACTGTTGCAGAAGGCGAAGTTGCATAGATTTCCTTTTTAAACTTTGATTTCGATTTAAATCAAATTTGCGCTAATTGTCACGCGGCTTTTTTATCACTTGGTTTTCGATTGCGGTGAATGATGTAAGCGTAAGCACAAAATAAAATGTGCAGTCCGACGACTGCTGAAACATACTCCACTCCACCCGCTCCGAAACCGTAAGAGTGAAGCCCTGCCCCAAGTACGAAATTCACTCCGTACCAAGCCATTACCACTAAACTAAATGTTATTACTCCAGAGGCAATCATACCGAAATTTTTCAGCCATCCGACGAGACGAGCATGAAGTACAACGATGTAACCAAGCAATGCGATCAGCGCCCAGGTCTCTTTTGGGTCCCATCCCCAGAAACGGCCCCATGAATAATCGGCCCACACGCCGCCGAGAATAATTCCGGGTGCTAAAAAAGCCACACCTATCTGCATTGCGCGATAAACGCCCGTCGTGATCTGTTGAATTTTTTCAGCATGTTTTTCTTCATTGATGACAAAGTAAATAAGGCCCAAATCGCCCAGGCCGAACGCCAGCAGGAAAGCAGCGTAAGAAATACAGATTGTCATCACATGCACAACCAGCCAGTAATTGCTTCTTAAAACAGCTTCTAGAGGCTGCAAGCTCGGGTCAAGAACCGCCGGCGCAAAGTCAGCAACGATCAACGCGAACAATCCACAAAGTGTTCCGGCAAGCAAAATCACCCGGAAGCGGTAAAGGTATTCAAGAATGGCTGAAAATAATATAGCTCCCCACGAAGCCCACACAACTGTTTCATACATGTTAGAAACCGGTGGTCGGCCTGCAAGATAAATCCTGATGCCGAAACCGAAAGTATGAAGAATAAAACCGATCACCACAAAAACCCAGGCTGCTGCCATTCCGGATTTTGTCCCCTTAATCCAAACGAACAATAAAATTAAAGCCGCAATCAGGTACGCAATGTAGGCCAAACGAAACGGATGCCACGAGTTGTACGCTACTTCCGTTTTAATTTTTTGATCCACGTTGTATTTGTCCGGTGCTGATTTTCTTGCGAGTTCTTTGAAATGAAGCACGGCTTTATCCAGATTTTCACCTTCGGCCGCTAACGTTTGCTGGGATCCGTTCGGGTCAGTAGTCTGGCCAAGATAACCGGCAATTGACTTACTGATATCATAAAAAGCCGGCTGCAAATCCTGAGGCAATTCTGCAACTGACAGCCAGGTGTCTTTATCCGGCACCGGGTAAACTTTTAATAAATTTCCGGCAGCCATCTCCTGAAAAATAATGAACTGATTTTCAAGACGCTGAATCGCCTGAAAATACGGGTCTAATTTTTCTTTGGATTCACGCTTATTGGTCAGCTCTTGCATTAAGTTTTGAAATTCAGACGCTTTAAAAAGATCCTGGCCGGAAAAATGTTTTTGGCTGTCGGAAAGTTTTAACTTCGCAAGAACTTCTTTGTTGCGCACTTCGAACAACGGACGGTTCACCCAGCTTTCAGGAGAAAGCATCCAGGTCAGCACGATCCAGTGAGCCTCAATAGACGGCGAATCATCCTGAGCTTTGTAAGTTTTTTTACCGTAGACAAGCTCAAGAGTTTCTTTTGCGAAAGTGTCAAACGGCTTAATACGTCCCGCATCTTGCACCGGAAGATATTTGATTTCGTCGCCGGGTTTTGCAAAAGACAAACCCGAAAACAAAATTACGAAAATGAAAGCGAAAGCTATTTTGCCGAAAGCAAATGGTTTCATGTTAGTCATACAGCGGTTGCCCTCTTCCTGCGTTGAAAAAATAACCAGACAATTCCGAGTGAAAGAATAATGGAGCCAATATATTTAATGGCGCGGCCCGGATCTTTGTTGATTGAAAAAATCGACATGGTTGGCTCGCGAGTGACAGGATCTTCCTGAAAGCTGGCCTGATAAATGGTGTAGCCGGCGTACTTCAGCGGTTCGTTCATCGAAATCGTCTGGGTCAGCAGCGGCTGTTTGTTAGAATCAAGAATCTGCACCTGGCTTTCGTAGCCCATCGCTTTTGAAATACCTTCGTAGCGTTTTACATTGAAATCCAAGAGATGAAGATCAAAGCCAAGCGGAATCCGGCGGTTTTGATAACTCATTAAAAAGGCGCTTGTGTCTCCGAAAAGTTTAACCACATCATTCAATGCCACCCAGCGGGTTGCACCCCGGTGCTCGATTTTTATTGCGGCCGTTGTCTGCTCGGTAGGACGCGGTTTGCGAATGACATCGTACTCTTCTTTAGCGAGCGGCAGATAATCCAAGAGGCGGAACTCAAGCCCCATCCAGCCGGTTGCCACCACATCACCGATTTTAATCTTTCCGGTCTTAAACGGCTTATGAGAAGATTTATGCATCACTGTGTAACGAAGCTCGTTTTCATTCAGCGGTGCTAAATAAATTTCGTTTGCAGGCATAACCTGCTCCGGCACTTCACCCAGGTGAATTTTTGCGGGACCAAGATTGAACGAGGCTGTTTTGCCCTTCTTGGCTTGCGTGATTTGCTCGACTTGCTTCACCCGTTCATTCATTAACTGAAAGCGGATCGATGCGCCTGAATTCGGATCATCGCTTTTGCGGGTTTTATTATCCAGCAGCGCATATGGCACGTGATCGGTAATTTTAATTTGTTCGACACCGAGCTCGAGAATCATCGGGTTATCTTCAGCCGGCGGATGAGTAAAGAAGTCGACTTCGCGGTCGATCATGCGGCTGTAGCGGTCGCCATCAAACGTGGCGTAGACAACGACGTCCGTTACCGGGATCGAAGCCACATTATTTTTACTGCCGATCGGAACAACCATGTTGCCGTCCAGCCCGAACTTCGAAGTGACGTACCCGCCGCCGATCAAAGTGATAATGCCGGCGTGAACTAAAATAAAAGGATAGTGTTTGGTTTGCCATGGCCAGCGGTCAATCACTACGACGGTCAGGTTGTAGACCAAAAGAATCATCGTGGTCCACATCATCCAGCTGTCGTATACAATTCTTTTTGCAGTGGCAGCATCGTAATTGGATTCAACTATAGTTCCCCACGCGATAAGAACGCCAATGGCGACCATGATTGGAATACCCAGCTGAAAAGAGCTGGAGAATCTCCAGAACTTATTGAACGCTTTATTTTTGAAGACCATTTGCGGATAACGCTACTCTTATATAGCGAGTTTGGGAAGTTCCGATTTTAAATAAGCAAGAGCTTTTAAAATTTTCTCTTGAACAGCTTTATGAGAAGGCAAAAGCTGTTTCGTTTTTTCATCCATATACAAAGATCTATTGAGTTCCACTTGAATCGCCTGTTGTCCAAGTGAAGGCCGCCCATATTGTTCGGTAACGCGCCCGCCCATGTAGGGCCAGTTGTAACCGACTTTGAATCCTGCGGTTACATACGCGGCGATCACCAGATCGCGGTACTTCTGATGACAACTTTTACCTAGGCAATCACTAACTACGATATCCGCGCGTCTTTCACCCGGATCTCGGTGCATGCGAGTGCCCAAAGAAGGCATTGAGTGAGCGTCAATATGAAACACGTTTTCGCAACCCATGTCTTTAAATTTTTTGTAGTGATTACGGATACCTGCATGAAAAGGTTCAAAAATCAGTTGAGTTAGTTTTTGATGGGTCACCTGATCAACCGGCTTCGGCATAATTTTGATTTCGGATTTCGTCATGACCCAGTGGTATCCATCCGGATGACTGCCCGACTTTTTCGGCGCGCCCAGTACCGAGTCCGCATCCACGTCTTCGGGCACTCTGTTCAAATCAACAGCGTAACGGTGCCACTCAGTCATCTGATTCGGAATTTCAAGCTTTTCAAGCGAAGGTTTGTAAAGCACATCGACAAAACGGTCGACATCCGACATCAGCACTTCCTCAGGCAATTCATTCAGCCAAGGAGTCAGCTCAGGAATTTTTTCTCCTGAATGAGGAATTGAAATAAAAAACGGAATAGTTTGACTCATATTAATTCCTCTATTGGAATATCTATATGAAAATCTACACAAAAACCGGCGATAAAGGAACGACAAAACTTGTTGACGGATCGTGTGTGGAAAAATTCAACCCTCGGGTTGAGGCCTACGGGTGCGTCGACGAGCTAAACTCGCAAATTGGGGCGGTTCGCTCGCATTTGAATGGGGAAACTCTTTTTTCAGAACTCAATGCACAACTGGAAATCATTCAGAATCAATTGTTTTCAGTAGGGTCGCTGCTGGCCACATCCGATGCGGACGTGTTTAAAAAACTTCCGGCCATTAAAGAAAACCATATCATGCAGCTCGAAGGCTGGATCGATTCTTATTCAGAGCAGCTACCCGCTTTGAAAAATTTTATTCTTCCCGGCGGAAACATAGCGGCCAGCCATTTGCATATTTGCCGCACGTCGTGCCGGCGGGCCGAAAGAAGAACGGCAGAAATTTATGCGGCCGAAGCACATTATCAGGATGTTCTGATTTATTTAAACCGCTTAAGCGATTTATTTTTTACATGGGCTCGCTGGGTGAACCTGAAGTGCAACATCTCTGAAACCATCTGGAAAAAAGAGAATGTCTAGTGACCAACTGGTTCTAAAAGAAGCCGGAATTGAAGACTCAAAAAAGCTGAGTGAGTTTTTTACCTCCATCCCATTACGCGGCGAAATTGACATCAAAATTCAGCGGGAACAGCATTTTTTTTCGTTCTATCAGCGAATGGGAATGCCTTATAAGACTTATATTTTTCAGGATGAAAAAGACAACGAAATCCTGGGCACAGCCACGTTTCTTATTCGCACTCTGCACTTCAGTTCAAGAAGTTTAAAGCTGGCGCAGGCCTGCGACCTGAGGATTTCAAATAACCGTAAAGCTATTTTGTCGTGGACAAAATACTTTCAGCCGATTCTTGAGAGATTGCGCTACGAAGAACATTGTGACGGTTTTATAACTTCCATTAATCAAACGGAAAGCCAGTCACTGAACGCATTTATCAGGCCGAAGCAAAAACGCGCTTACCAGCCGCAGTACTCGCTTTCAAGGTCTTACAATTTGGTTTCAATTCACGGGTTTTACCCGCTTATGAACAAACCGAACAAAAATATCGAGGTTCGGCATTACAAGGCTTCGGATAAGCCTAAATTGATCGACTATTTGATGAAGAACTGTCACAAGTGCGATTATGTACCGGCCGATCTCCTGGCGAATGTAGCCGCTTACATTGACCGCTCGCTTTTGTATTCTTGGAGCCAGTTTATTTTAGCATTTGATAACGAACAAAATTTAGTGGGCTGCGTTCAGCCGATCAGTTCGAGTCTTCTTCAGGATTACTTACCTCAGGACTACAGCCCGCAATCGACAAACCTGAGACAATTTTTAAAATTCGCGCAGTTTCTGAGATTCGGCAGAAGACTGACAAGACCATTTTCAAGAAGTCATAAGCAAGAGGCCCTGAGCTTCAGGCTTCTGCACTTTTTAATTTCTGACCATCAGGAAGTTTTTAACGCTCTCATCAGAGAGTGCTACAGAACCTCATCGCAAAATGAATTTCTCATCTATGCTCATGAGTTTTCTGATTATAAGAAACGGCCGCCAAAAGGAAGCATCTACTCTGAAATTCCTTACGGGCTTTATACCGTTGAAGCCCATGACCGGGATTTTTTACCGGAACTGAGTCTTTTGAACAATAATCCTGTATGGCTTGATTTCATTTGGTTTTAGAAAGCTTCAGACAACTAGCGCTTGACCAGCCACGCACAGGCCAGCTTCATTCCTTCTAATTCAAGAATTTCATTTCGCCTTGGGTGAAAACCGAAATTTTTGAAAATGAAAAAATATTTTTGCAGGTCTTCGAGGTTTTTATCATTGTAGACAGGATTGAAAATAAAAACGTCACAGTGATTTTCTGCGCAGTGAGAGATTAACTGAAAAAGATTTTCTGTGAACTTTTCCGGATACTTCTGAAACCCGAGGTAATCCAGCGTGAAGCTGAAGCAAAGTAAGTCGAATTTTTTCGGAATTTCAGCCGCCCGGTCAAAATCAAGGTTTTTAAACTCTACAATTGGATTATCTTTATGGGCTTCTCTGGCACGCGCTAATGCCTCTTCTGAAATGTCGATACCCGTGTAGCTTTCCGAGATATCAGACAAAGTTCTGGTCAAAGTGCCTTCGCCACAACCCACGTCCAGAGCCGACTTATACTTGCCCTGCGTATGCGTAATAATAAATCCCGAAATGACGTCTTTAACTAAAACGGCCGACCATGGGTCGACCGCATTATACATTTCATCAATAAATTTTTTACGTCGTTTCTTGAAAAAATAGTACTTCAGGCTCTTTAGCATGAATTAGAAACGGATGCGCGCACCTACGCCGGCTGTGAGATCAACACTGCCTTCAGGAGTCAGGTTTACGACCGGAGCCAGTTCGCCGAAAAGTGAGATATCAGGATTAACAATTTTATAGTGAAGGCCGATCGGAGCGCGAGGCCCGATGAAGTTATCACCATCGCGCTTTCCGCCCTTATGAGTGTAAAAGCGAACACCGATACCGTAGTAAAGTGTCATCGGAGTAGCACTGCCTTTAAGATCATAGCTGCGGGCATTATTAAAAAGATAATCAGCGTAGAAATGTGTTTTTGAATCGCTGTTAAAAGCAAGAGCGAAGTCGACGGCACGGTTTTGATTGAGGTCGATCATTCCCGAAAGGCCGGAAGCTGTTCCCAGCACGAATCCGACCTCGTTTTCTGCATGAGCACTTAAACCAATAAAAACAACTGCAACAAGTGATAATAAGCTTTTCATAGAACTGCTATTTACCTTTAACCGCGGCTTTGAGTCTATTAAATTTTCCCAAGGCCCGGTTATTTTAGCTTAGATTGAATTTTCTGAAGTAATGCCTTGTAACGTGCTGCGTATTCTTTAGCCTGATTGTCTTTTTGAGCCGGATCAGCGGCAAAGCTGTCACCACGGAAGTCTTTTTGAGCTTTATCTAAAACCTTAGCCCACTTCTTAGCTGCTAAGTCCTTTTGAAGTGGCTCTGACAATTTAGCGTTCATCTCTTCCGTAAAACCGGTAATTTTCATGGCCACTTGATTAGCAATCGGAAGTCTGCAAACGAAATCGATTTTGTCCGTGTACTCAACTGCCTTTTCGATTTGGCCTAATGTCGCCAGTTTTTTGTCGCCACCGATGAGACCGGCTTCAAGCATGACATCATTGTAGAAGTTAACTCGCATTTTCAGGATCGCAAAAAGCACGTCACGGTATGCACCTTGTTCAGATTGCAATTCGATCATTTCCTGAATTGTAGAATCTGATACAAAACCTGAAACAAGAGTAATCATTTGAAGGTCAGCTGCTTTGTTCAAAGTGAAGTTGATCAGAAGCTCCTGGTACGCGGTTAAGTTCTTATTATATTCACGCAAATCAGCGCGGTAAATGGCGTAGTCGGCTTTGTATTGCTCTTTGTCGATCAGGTATTGAGCCAAGTCTTTTTGGTACTGAGCTAACTGCTGATCATAGTCAGGGTTGTCTTCCGGTGTTGGTTTTACCGGCTCAGTAGGTGCAGTTGGCTCTGAAGGAGAATCCGGCTGTGAAGCCAACGGGTAAGTATCGGCAAAATTTTCTTCGTTCACTTTGATTAGGTAATTCTTAGTCCATAAAAGCATTTCATCAGCTGTGATCGCCTCACCCATTGCTTTTGCTGCTGACATCATATTGCTCGGGATCGGAGACAGTGTTTTACGGTTGTTGCTATCTAACATGATTTTAGAAGCTTCAGCCAGCTTCTGTTTGCGCAAACCTTCTTGAGTGGCGGTCATACCTTTACGGGTCGCCTCCATGCCCTCTTCCATTTTTTTAAGTTTGTCACAAGAGCTTAAAGCCAGAACTGCAGTTATTAAGATTAAGAATTTCATATTTGCCTCCGCAAGATTTGCTGACCTTGCATCCAGTTGCGTTAGATTTTTTTTAAGTCAAAAAAAAGCAGCTCATAAAGAGCTGCTTTTCATCGGTCCTATTTTATTATTAGTATACCGGCGACATTAAAGATGTTTTTAATTTCGCGATACCGTCATCAACCGGCTTACCTAACCAGATTGAAAGAATTTTCGCCGCTAAATCAGCAGAACCAACCATTGATTGCTGAGCGCCTTTTGTGTCTTCCAGGTAAAGATTTGTCTTACCGGTAGCTGCGTCTTTAGTTAAAAGTACGCTGATTGATTTGCCTTGAGTCGCTTCAGCAGATTTAGAGAAAAGGGCTAAAACATTAGTTAACTCAGCATCGATTGAGTAACCGTTAGCAGCAATTGCTTCTTTTAAAGATTCAGACAATGAAGAAGCGCTTACCGTTCTTAACATATCGATTCTTAAAGCTACGCGGTTAGAATTTTTAACTAAGCTTGCTAAAGCGTTTGCATCACGGCTGAACCCGGCTTTGTTATCAGAAAATAACTGAAGAGTATAAACTTTCGCTTCAACAACTAAGACAGTTTTAGTGCGAAGACCTGCGCCTAACAAATCCATTTTCAATGCTGTTGGCTTTCCAGCAGCATCGTTTACAGTTGCTGACTTGTTCAGAACAACATCGTTTAATTTTTTAGGACCGGCTTCGTAAGTTAATAATGCAGCTTGAGCAGCAGTAGATACAGTTAACAAAACGGCTAACAATAGTTTTTTCATAGTTCCCCCTGGAACGGTTTTATAAGATTTGGTTTAGTGCGCGTAAAAGACCATAGAAAGCCGCTTTTTTCCAGCTAATTATAAAATTCTGAAATGGACGTATAATTTCTTCCTTTGGGAGTGCCCGAATGAAACCAGCACATTACGACTGCTGTTCTGAAAATTCCTAAAGGAATTGATAGTTTGAAAAAAATTCCCGGGATTTTATAACGAATTTAAGGGATTTTAAGATATGAGGATGAGCCCATTAAAGAGCTGTTAAGAGTGCAGCTGAATGCCGCTTTTAACGTCGTCCCAAAACCAGTTTAACTGAGGGTCGACTGAAATCATGTCGTGAAGAATCTGGGTTTCCAGCTTCAGAGTTTGACGTAAAAATTTCTCCAATTCATCAAAGCCCGGCCCTACTGTAACAACACGCAAACCTTCGATGGTCGCCAATTTTGCAAAAGTGGCGCAGACTTCAGAAAAATCATTATATTTTTTACGGTGAATAATCAGATCGGGTTCGATTCCCTGACGGCACCATCGCTCGTACAAGGCCGTCTGAATCAAAGATTTCAGGCGGGCTTTCTGGTGATAATTTAACTGATTGAAAATGTTTTGATCCATCATCGCAATAAAAAGATCACAGTTTAAAAACTCGTCTTGATTTTCGCGGAGGGTTTGGATGATTTCGGGAATACGAAGCAACGATTTGCGAATATGCAAATCTTCTATGAGTGCTCCGTCCGTGAAGTAGATGACCGTCATGGTCACTTTGTTACTCATCTAGCCTTTAGGGTAGCAGCACTTTAGGAGAGTTTTGAAGTCAAATCAAAGCCAATGAAGAGAATTGGCCGTAGGTCCAGAATGAGTCCAGCTTTACCCCGACTTGTGATTTATGCTGCCCGTGACCAAAGCCTATTGATACTATTTTATAGAGAATGAAACTAGGTAGATCCGGCAGCAAGACCAACAACAAGAGTTTAGCCTCATTTGCTTTATATGCATTTCTGGCGTTTATTGCATTCGCAATTGCTGACCTTACTATTATTTATTACCGCGACCGCATGTTGCCAGATGCAGCTCCTCCAAAAAAAGTTACAGCTTATAAACAGAGAGGTTATGTCGACCGAAGTCAGTATTCGGTCATCTCAAACCGCAATTTATTTTCGTCTACAGGCGTAATGCCGACGGCCATTACATCCGGCGGCGAAAAAGATCAGAGGAAGGATAACGCTCCTGTTCAGTCGCAGTTACCGATCAGCATTATCGGTACACTCGTTCACTCTGATCCTAAAAAATCCATTGCCGCTTTGGATTTGAAAACAAAAAGCAAAACCGGTTCTTATACCGTTGGCTCTGATATCGAAGGGCTTTGCACTCTTGAAAAGGTTGAGCGCAACATTATTTACGTCCGCAACAACTCAAACGGATTGCTTGAATATATTGAGATGGCAAAAGATAAATCGAAAATCAACTTCGATGCGTCCCGCCCTACTGCCCGCACAGGCGGAAAAGAAGTTCAGACAACCGGAACAAATGAGTTTACGATTTCGCGCTCTAACTTATTAAAGTATACCAACGACTTATCAAGTGTCCTGATGCAGGCGCGGGCTGTGCCGAACCGCGATCCTAACACAGGTGAAATCAACGGCTTCCGCATTTTAGACATGCAGCCGGGCAGTATTTATGAACAATTGGGTTTACAGCGAATGGACGTCATTAAAGGAGTTAATGGCGAACCGGTAGACAGCATTCAAAAAGCGATGGAAATGTACAACACGTTAAAGAACGGTACACAAGTGAAGTTGCAGATTGAACGCGGCGGAAAAACAGACACTTTTACTTATAACGTTAAGTAGCAGGAAAGAGGTTAAGGATGACCTTTAGAAATACGATCTTCAGACGGACGACTTCAACAGTAATGGCTCTGTCATTATTGTTATCTTTGCCGACGCAAGCACAATTTGATGAGTTGCCGCCTCCTCCTGTTGAAGACTTCAGCGCGCCACCTCCTGCAGATTTGCTGGCACCTGCGCCGATTCCGACTCCTTCAAATACAAGCGCTCCACGCTTGGGCCGCGGTGAAACTGTTATTGGCCCGACTTCCGGCGGCAAACCGGGAATTTTAGATAAAACTCAAAAAGAAAAATTCGCGCGCTCGAACCCTGAAGACATCAACGGCGAAAATTTTCCTGAAACGATCGAGTCTTTTGACTTTCCTAACGTGGAAATCACTGACGTTATTAAGGCGATCAGCGAATTGACCGGTAAAAACTTTATTATTGATTCGACTGTCAGAGGTAAAATTACAATTTTAGCTCCGAGTAAAATCACGGTGGCTGAAGCTTACAAGGCCTTCTTGTCAGCGTTAGCAATTAACGGCTTTACAGTCGTACCGAGCGGCGGCTTTTTGAAAATCAGAAATGCCCGCTCTGCCCAGCGTGATAATATCGATACGTATTCGGGAGCTTATTACCCGAATTCTGATCAAATGATCACAAAGATCATTCACTTGAAACACATCACTGCAGACACGGTTCAAAAAGATTTACGTCTTTTAACTTCAAGCTATGGTGAGATGTCGGCCTTCGGTCAAACGAACTCGCTTATTATTTCTGACTTCGGTGCGAACATCGACCGTGTTATGAAAATTATTAATCAGTTAGATGTTCCCGGTTTTGAAGATCAACTGGAAGTGATCGGTATCAAGTACGCGAAAGCAAAAGATATCGCTGAACTGATTGATAAAGTCGTTAACAAAGGCCAGAAATCTCAAACGGCTGCTCCCGGCGGATTTGCTGCGGGTGTTCCCCGCTTTGGTGCAACAACCAATACTTCAAGCGGCGGCAAGCAAGGCGCGGCTTACTTTTTAGTTTTTCCTGAAGACAGAACGAATTCTTTAGTCGTAGTCGGAAACAAAGCCGGCATTTTGCGGGTTAAAAAACTAATCGGCCAGCTGGACTTCAGAGTTAAAGCTGAAGATGCCGGCGGTGTTTACGTTTATTACGTTAAAAACGGAAAAGCAGAAGACATTGCGGCTACACTATCAGATGTAGCAAAAGATTCCGGAACAAAGGCGCCTGCAACCGGCGGAACAACCGGCGGCATCGGTTTCGCACCTCAAGGGCAGGCAGCGGCACGTGAAGGGTTGTTCGGCGGAGAAGTCAGCATTAAGGCCGACAAAAATACAAATGCACTTGTGATTTCTGCAAACAAGCAGGATTACGAACGCGTTTTAACGATTATTCAAAAGCTTGATATTCCACGCGATCAGGTTTTCATTTCTGCCATCATTATGGAGATGTCGCTTAATGACGGATTTAACTCGAGTGGCGGTTTAGTTGCGTTTAACAAAGACGGCGGCAAAGTCGGATTTACTGCGAGTGAAAAAGACGTTACTGATGTATTAAGCCCGCTCCAAGGTGCAGGAAACGCAATTTTAGGTTTCGCACAGGGAAGTGTTTCGGTTACCGATCCATTAACTCAAAGAGCAGTTACATTACCTAACTTAGTGGCCTACTTAAAATTTATTAAGAGCTTCGGTAAAACAAATATTTTATCGACTCCGCAAATTACCGCGACTGACTCTAAGAAAGCGGAAATTGAAGTTGGTGAAAACGTTGTAACCGGTTCGAAAGTAACTCAGGGAACGAATGGATCTCCGGGCTTCGAAGAACCGAACTTTGAAGCGGCAACTATCAAGATGACATTAACTCCATATGTAAGCCCGAATTCAAATAGCCTTCGAATCGAATTCAAGCAGGTTGTTAAGCAGCTTGTTCAGGGAAATGTCCCTGCAAAGTTTGCGAATAGCGCCCAGTCACTCGCTACCCGCACCATCGATACGAACGTCAATGTCAATGATGGAGACACTGCCGTTATCGGCGGCCTTATTCGCGATTCACAGAATGAATCAACCAAAAAAGTTCCTTTACTGGGTGACCTCCCTATTATCGGCTGGCTCTTTAAAGGCCGGGAAGTTACAAAACAAAAAGTAAACATGGTTGTATTCCTAACACCGAAAATTCTTCGCACCAAACAAGATCAAATGAATCTTTTAAATGCGAAAGAGCAGGACCGTCTCAATTTTATTAAACAGCAAGGCGGTAAAGACCCTTATGGCGCCGCTATGGATAAAGTTATGGGAAGGAATCGCAATCCGCAAAGTACTGAGGTAGAATAACCGGATGGCTTCAACCGATATCAATGTCGTTTTAACAAAAGCAACGTCTCTGAACTCTGATCAGATCAAAATGGTTTTGCGAAACCCATCGGCTTCGCAACCCCGTTCAGTGGGCGATGTTCTTTCACTAAAAGATTATGCGACGGCAGATGATTTAGTGGCAGATCTCTGCCGCGAACTCGGTTTGGATTTTATTAAAGATATTCCGATCAATGATATTTCTGCGGATTTAATCCGTAACATTCCGATCAATTACGCAAAATCTCAGGGCATCATTCCTTACAAGGAAGAGCCAAACGATGTTTGGGTTCTGACTTCGAACCCAGTGAACACAAAAGCGCTTGATGATTTGCGTGTGATTTTCGGAAAGCGAATCCGCCCTTTAATTACGACAACTCAGCGGCTTCAGGATACCATCAACCGTGTTTACGAAAAAAGTACCGCCGCCCTCAGTGGATTAGATGACATTGAAGAAGATGAAATGGATCTTGAAGACCCGATCATCGACTTACTGGAAGCCGGCGAAGACGACGCACCCGTTATTAAACTGGTCAATGCCCTGCTCTTCCGCGCGGTAAAAGAAAAAGCTTCCGATATTCACATTGAGCCTTACGAAAAAGAAATGGTTGTTCGCTACCGCAACGACGGTATCTTGTATGAGATATTCCGTCCGCCGAAGAAATTACAGAATGCGATCACGTCACGTATTAAAGTTATGGCGAATTTAAATATCGCCGAAAAACGTTTACCACAGGACGGCCGTATTCCCCTTAAAGTCGGTGGTAAAGATATCGATATCCGTCTTTCTTGCGTGCCGACAGCATTCGGCGAACGCCTCGTGATGCGTCTTCAGGATAAATCCTCTCAGGTGCGCGAGCTTCAGCACGCGGGATTTTCAGAAGAGACCCTCAGAATTTTAGATGACTTGCTTGCACGCTCTTACGGAATCATGATTGTAACGGGCCCTACGGGTTCCGGTAAATCCACTACCCTTTACGGCGCTTTAGCAAAGTTAAATAAGCCTGACATTAATATTTTAACCATCGAAGATCCTGTCGAGCAGCGTATTGCCGGTATCGGTCAGGTTCAGGTAAATGCAAAAATCGGGTTAACGTTTGCGGCCGGTTTAAGATCTTTCTTACGTCAAGATCCTGAAGTTATTATGGTGGGTGAGATTCGCGACTTAGAAACGGCAGAGCTTGCGATTAACTCATCATTAACAGGTCACTTAGTGCTTTCAACAATCCATGCTAATGATGCGGCCGGTGCCTTCCCCCGTATGATGGATATCGGTTGTGAGCCGTTCTTAATCGCGACTTCTATTCTCGGAGTATTAGCTCAGCGTCTTGTGCGCGTGTTATGCCCGCATTGCAAAGTTCCGCACACGCCTTCGGATTTTGACTTGCAAACTTTGGGTATTACCCGTCAGCGTGCGATGAGTGCGAATATCTGCAAACCTAAAGGCTGCGAACAATGCGGTCAAAAAGGCTATGTGGGCCGAACAGTCATCGCCGAAATTCTACCTGTTACAGATGATATCCGTTCTCTTATCATGCAGCGTAAGGATGGTAACACCATCAAACGCCAGGCTGTTGCAAACGGCATGAAAACCTTCCGTGACCACGGTGTTCAAAAGGTTCTTGCCGGAATTACAACGATTGAAGAGCTTGTCTCTAATACGCAGATGGATATATAGTTAAAACATGCCGATTTTTGAATACAAAGGGACGACCCGCGACGGACGAGACACCAAAGGTGTTGTCGATGCGGAAAACCTGCGTGCGGCCCGGCTGAAACTTAAAAAAGACGGTATTTTCGTTTCCTCAATCGAAGATAAGAAAAAGGCCGGTACTCAAAAAAGATCCGCGATTAAAATCAGATCCGGTTCTGTTCCCGTAAAAGATTTAGCATTGATGACCCGCCAGCTCGCGACCTTAATTAAGGCGAACATTCCGCTAGTTGATGCGCTGACCGCTATTTCTGAACAGGTTGAAAACCCTATTTTGTCTGAAGCGGTTGCCGACTGTAAAAACATGGTGAACGAAGGCTCCTCATTACATAAAGCTTTAGCGAAATACCCACAGTTGTTTGATAATATTTATGTCTCA
Organism: Pseudobdellovibrio sp.; assembly: GCA_020696855.1. GTDB lineage: Bacteria > Bdellovibrionota > Bdellovibrionia > Bdellovibrionales > Bdellovibrionaceae > Pseudobdellovibrio. The sequence goes on along the minus strand of JAJFMT010000011.1, from coordinate 20,462 downwards.
ATGGCCGAAGCCGGTGAAATGACCGGTACACTAGACATTATTTTAATCCGGTTAGCTGAGTTCACCGAAAGCCAGGCGGAACTCCGTCAGCGTTTAACTTCAGCAATGACTTATCCGATTATCATGGTGGTCGTGATCACGCTGGTGATTTTCGGATTATTTACCAGCGTGCTTCCTAAAGTTCTCAGCATTTTTGAATCTTTCCCTGATATTTCTCTACCCTGGTACACGCAGGCTATTTCTTCTATAAGCCAGGTTTTTGTCAGCTACTGGTATTTCTTCGCCGGTTTTATTTTCTTCAGTATTTTACTTTTTAGAAACTGGAAGAATTCGACTGAAGGTAAAAAATCCTGGGATGCCCTTTCATTGAAGCTTCCGCTCATGGGTGAAATCGTAAAAATGGTGGCGATCTCCCGGTTCACACGAACACTGGCGACTTTGCTGAATGGCGGCGTTCCTATGCTAAATGCCATGGATATCGTCCGTAACGTTGTAAACAACCATGTTATTGCGACAGCAATTGACGAAGCCCGCGGAAACATTTCCGAAGGGGAAAGCATAGCTGGACCCTTAAAAAAATCAGGGCTGTTCCCGCCACTTGTGGTGCACATGGTTAACATTGGCGAGAAAACCGGTGATCTCGAAAATATGCTGACTCTAGTTGCAGACGCCTATGATTTTCAGGTTAAATCAAAAATTGAGAGTATTACCAGCCTTGTAAACCCGATTATGACTCTACTAATAGCGGGCGTTGTGTTTGTTATCGTCCTGTCCATTATCGTTCCAATGTTTGAACTCACCTCGAAATTGGGTTAGATTAAGTTGATTCGCTAATTGGCACATCTAAGGAGTTTGTTTTATGAAAAAGTGGGCGGCTAAAAATTTAGCTAAAAACAACAAAGGTTTTTCACTGATGGAAATTATGATCGTTCTGGTCATCATCGGTACGATTATGGGTATTGTTGTTCCAAAAGTTATGGAAGGTCGTGATAATTCCAACGTAAAAAACACTCGTATCCGCATGAACGAAGTGGATGCTAAAATCATGGAGTTTCAGGCTGAATGCAGCAAGCTTCCTAGCACAATTGATTTTTTGATTACCGATGCTCCTGATTGCCGTAACTGGACAAGCAACAACCAGAATAAAAAACTCATGAAAGACGAATGGGGAACAGATCTGGAATATTCTGCAAAAGGGAACGGCTACGTTCTTAAAAGTCTCGGCAAAGATAAAAAAGAAGGCGGCTCTGGCCCTGACAAAGATATTTATTCCGAAGGCTCTTCATCCGAAGAATAAAAGTTTTGAGAAAACCTAACGGCTTCTCTCTCTTAGAAATTGCGCTGGTCATGGCGATTATCGGCGCAATCTTAGCGGTCGCCGTTCCGCGCTTATTTGACAAAAAACAGGAAACCCGTCGTGTATTCCGCGACTTTATCGTTGCCGGAAAAGATTTAAAAAGCCGCGCCAAACTTGACGGCTCGACTTACCGTTTAGCATTTGATCTGAACGAAAAGAATCCATCTTGGTGGGTTGAGAAATCCACCAAAAAAGTTTTGCTCGATAAAGCCAAAATAGAAGAGCTAAAAGAACAACAAAAAAACAATGAAAAGCCTGAAGAAGGCGCCCCACCACCCGATTTTTCTATCGACACTTCCATTTTTAAAACCAAACAGCAGCTGCCCGATGGTTATAAATTTAAACAGGTAGAAAGCGGTACAGCCGATGTCCTTTACACTGAAGGCTTGGCTTATATTCACTTTTTTCCGCAAGGACTCATTGAAACATCGGCTCTTCAGATTGAAGATCCGAAGAAAAATGTTTGGACACTCATCTACAACCCTCTGACAGGTCACTTGGATATTATTCCCGAGGCGAAGCTTCTAAAAGATCTTTCCAGATAGCTTTTTTTCGGGCTATCATGAACCGTGATCTTATCTAAAGCACCGCCAAAACAAAGACAGCTTGGCTTCACATTGATAGAAGTCGTTCTTGCGCTGGCGGTGATGGCTGCGGGCCTCTTCATTTTAACTAATTCATGGTCAGGCACATATAACCGTCTTCGTAAAACGCAGATCCAGGTGCAGATTGCCGCACTACTTGAGCGCAAAGTTACCGAGATTGAACGAGAATATAAAAATAAATCTTTAGAATCCATCGAAGAAGAAAAAGAAGATAAGTTCGGCGGCGATGTTCCTGATACGTACAGCTGGAAGATGACTTCGAAAAAACTGGAGATTCCGGATATTTCGGCAGGCCTCGTGGCACAGGACGGTGGCGCAAATCAAAGCATGATCACGCTCATGAAAACTTTTACTGAGCATTTATCAAAGTCCATCAAAGAAGTTAAAATCAGCGTAATTAATACCGAACTTGGAAAACCTGTTACGGCAGACGTTACAATTTACATGATCGACTACGACCGCCCGCTTCCGCTTCCGGGCGGCGCAGGCGGTGCCGGCGGTGAAGACGGAGGCGGCCAGTGAAGAAACGCGCTTCGGGCTTCACGCTTTTAGAAGTTATTCTGGCCATAACTATACTTGCGACAATGGCCGTGATTTCAACTCAAGCTCTATCAAGGGCGCTAAAAGCGCGTACAAAAATTCAGGCTGAAGTTGACGACGTTTCGTCCTTGCGCGACTCGCTTCGCATGATTCGCGCCGACATTAATTTAGCTTTTCATCACCGCGACTTTGAAAAAGAGATGCAGGATCTGGCGACCAAGCCGGCCTCTTCCACAACGACTGCACCTGGCGCAGTTGCCAGCGCCCAGCAGCCGCAGCGCCAAACTAAACGTTATGACCCCACAACAGAATTTGTGGGCGACGATTCGCAGGTTAATTTTGTAACGTTAAACAGCGGCCGCTTATCGTCGGCGGTTGTTCAGGCGGATTTTGTTGAAGTCGGCTATTCACTTAAAAGCTGCAATAATTTAACGACTAATAAAGCCAGCAGCTGCCTTTACCGCCGCATTCAGAACATTGTCGATGAAGATGTAAAATCCGGCGGGAACGAAATCGTCATGCTGGAAAACGTTTCAGAGTTTAAACTGCGTTACATCGGCGAAACAAAGCAAGACTGGGTAAATGAATGGAATTCGTCTAATACCGCAGTTGATGCCGGAACCCGCGGCCGCTTTCCTGATTCGGTCGAAGTTTCTTTGGGAATCGAGCGAGAGTTTGAAGGAAAGCAAAAATCCTATTCTATGCAGCTTGTAATTCCGATTCACTTTCCGAATAATCCTGCACGCGGCGGGGGCAACCCGGCAAACACAGGCCAGCAACAGCAACAACAGCAAGGCGGCCAGTTTGATCAATAGACTTTTCAGAAACCGCTTTAAATACCGCCGTAACGAAAAAATTCTGCAGAAAAGAAACGGTGTTGCGCTGATTATGGCTCTGACATCGCTGATGTTCATGGTTTACATCGCCAGTGAGGTCACAAAAGATTCTGCTGTTGAATTTATTGTGAACTCAAAAGAAATGACAAGACTGAAAGCATATTATGCCGCCCGTAACAGTATGCAGATTGCCCTTTTGCGGGTGAAACTTTTCCAGCAGGCATCTCAGCTTCCGCTCCCGGAAGCATATGCAAGCCAACTGGATCTGATCTGGAAGTTTCCGTTTGCGTGGCCATTACCAATCGCTTCGGATTTAAATTCAGTCGACAAAGAAACCATGGAAAATGTAACGAAAGAATCTTTAATGGATGCGACGTACACGCATTCGATTGAGGACGAAGGTTCAAAAATTGACTTAAACGATTTGGCATCCCCTTCAAAAACACTGCGTGAAGTTACGCAAAAACAAATCTTAAATATTTTTGAACAAAAAATTAATTCAGATGATGAGTTCCGGAATAAATACCAAAATGAAAACTTTGAGGACCTTGTCGGCCGCATTTATGACTGGATGAGCGACTCCAACACGGCTGTTCAGGGCGGAGACAAGCGCCAGGCCTTTTCACAGCTGGGCCAGGGCTACCCGCCTAACCGCGGGTTTCGCACGCTTGAAGAGTTACGCCTGGTACCCGGAATGAATGAAGACTTTTATCAGTTGCTGGCCCAGCGGGTAACTATTTACGGGATGAAAGCGATCAACCCGAATTCTGCATCGAAAGAAGTTTTACTTTCGCTTGATCCCGGCATGGGTGAAGAAGCGGTAGCTGAGGCCATTGCCCGCCGCGAAGACCCCGACAAAGGCGGTCCGTTCAAAGGCAAAGGCGATGAATGCCTTAAAGATTTTAAATCTTTTGTAGAGAGCAAAGGGGCGCGCCTGGCGCCGGAATTCGACAAGATTCCGATGATTTGTGACAAAGTTTTCAATTTTAAAATTACAGCGACCGGTATTTACGGCAGTGGCGCTTTCGCGCTTCAAAAAAATATCGTGGCTTACGTCGTTGATATTACAAAAGCAGCCGCTCAGGTAAAAACTTTTCTTGATAAAGAAAAACAGGAAGAAAACCCGCAATCACCTGCACCGAACCCGAATCCATCGCCTTCACCCACGCCTGGACCTGCGTCCAGTGCCCCTAAGCAAGAACCTCTTCCCAAAGGCGCACCACGTGTCATATACTGGACAGAGTACTAGAGCGCGGACCTGAGTTTAAGAATTACATCTTTAATTCGGTCTTTAGATTTTTCTTCATGGAAGGGGCCACATGCGATCTATCGGTGTCGATATCGGTGACTATTCAGTCAAGATCGTTGAACTCGTTCAGAATAAAAAAAGCGTTTACATCAGCCAGTATCAGGAAAAAGTTCTCAGCCAAAACGTAACAAAAGAAGATAAAGAGCTTGAAGTTATCGAGTTCGTTCGCTCTTTCATTGCATCGGGTGATTACGCGCAGGACCGATGGGTCATCGCTGTCCCTCAGTCAAAAGTGACGACACGTTTTAAATCTTTTCCTTTCAACGACCGATTGAAAGTTCAAAAAAGTCTTCCGTTTGAGATGGAAGAAGATATTCCGTTTGATGCCGACTCTTGCGTATTTGAATCAAAAGTCGTGCAAACAATAGGACCTGCAGCCGATGTCATGGCTACTGCGATCCCGCGCAATCACGTTGAAGACATCGTTGATCTTGCCAGCAACTTCGGTGTTGATATCTACGCTGTCAGTGTTGAAGGTTTAGCTTTTGCTAATTTAATTGAAAACTGGGATGCACCTCCTCCCGCTTTACCGGCCAGCTTAACTTTAGATGAAAGCCAAAAGCCAAAAAAATATATTCAGGTTGTTTTAAATATCGGCCACAAATCAACTTTGTTGACGGCTTATGAAAATAACCGTCTGGTGTTCACGCGCAGTCTTTTCTGGGGCGCCAACCAGCTGATTCAGGAAATTATCAAAAAGAATTCTATTTCGTACATTGAAGCCGTTAAAATTTTACAAAGCCAGGCCACAATCTTATTAACCAAAGATAACGCCAGCTTTGATCAGTCACAGACATCGGGCATTATTACAAAATCAGTCAGAGATTTAACCCGCGATATTCAGATGACGCTGCTTGAATTACAAAGTGAATTCAATGCGGATATCACGGCTCTTCACTTTACAGGAGGCATGAGTTTACTTCCGAACCTGGGGGCATTTTTAACTCAGAACCTGGAAGTGGCCTGCAATCCGATTCAACTTCTCCAAAATTATTCAGCACAGGTCATGGGCTCGCCGGAACAGATGGCGGTTCTTGAATCACGCTTTACAGGCGCTGTTGCTATCGCACTTGAAGGACTTAAAAAGCCCCGCAACCCGGCGATCAATTTACTTAAAGGCGATTTTGCAAAACAGAATAAAGGTCTTCAAAATATCTGGGAAGCCTGGGGATCGATCATTCAGATCGGCGCGGCTGCTTTAGTTGTGTTGTTTGTCTGGTCAGCCCTGCGAAGCAGTTTTTCTACAACATTATATGAAAAAGGAAGCGAAGCCGTTGCCGAGCAGGCAAAAAGCGTTGCCCGTTTGCCGAAGCGTCAGGCCAATGAAAAAGGCGTTCGCAAATACATCAAAGACAATAAGAAAAAAATCACCGAGCTGAAAAAGGTTTCGGAAGTGGCGCAGATGAATTCAGCTTTGGATATTCTGAAAAAAGTCAGCGAAGCGGCTCCTGCTAAAAATCAGGTTAAAGTGGATATCGTCAGATTTACCGTGCGAGATGATGTCGTTCAGATTGTTGGCTACGCCAACAGCGCTCAGGATGTTTTAGTTCTTTCGCAGGGACTTAAATCGATATCGACCGATGGAAACGTAACGAATCAGCCGGCGGGCCTCAGTGTTATGCCGAACCGGACATCTTTCAATCTGTCATTCAAGGCAGACAGAGGAATTGTTAAATGAGTGCATTAGACAGCCTGAAAGACAGGGGAAAAGGGGCCGCTCAAAAGATTATTGAACGCGTGCGCGAATCGTCTGTTTATGCTCAGATGATGGACCGTTACGAGAATTTAACCCCTGCCGGTCAAAAAATAGCAAAACTCGCAACCTCTGTTCTGATTTTATTAATAGTTTTATTTATACCGCTTTCCAACCTTTCAACGTCCTACACAAATATTTCCATGTTCGAGGAAGAGCGCGATCTCATCCGTGAACTTTTCAGAACTTACCGTGAAACGTCTTCGAATCAGAATTTACCGGTTCCTCCCCCGTCTGACAGTTTGATGTCGATGGTAGCTGCCGTTATTCAGCGCGCAGAATTATTGCCCGAGCAAAATATCGGTATCTCTGAAGGCCCTGTCGAAGGACGAATGATTCCCGGAAATCTGGTTTCTAATGTTATGCAGGTACGCCTTGCGAAACTGAACTTAAAGCAGATCGTGGATATCGGCGGTTCACTCGTAGGAATTTCTGACAGCGTTAAAATGAAAGATATCGCGATTGTTGCGAATGCGACCGACACCCGCTACTACGATGTCACTTATAAACTTTACAGTTTAAAAGTTCCTGAAGCGACTCCCGAGCCGATGCCCGAGCCGGAAAAAAAGCCGGGCCGAAACTCTGCCCCGGCTGAGGGTGCTGACGAATGATGAATTCAATCGTAATTTTTTTCAGATTTTTGTTTTCTAACGTCAGAAAAATTCTTCTGGTATTGTTGCTGACAGTTGTATTTTTATTTATTTTGTTTCCGTTAAGTGATTTAAACGATCTTGTTTCTTCACAAGTTTCAAAGGCAACAGGCAATCGCGTGTTCTTACAGTTTGACGAGCTTCATATAAACCCCTTTACCGTTACTGTTGGAATGGACAACGTGGTTGTTGAAACACCGCAAATTTCATCTTTGACTTCAGATAAAGTAAAAGTTTCTCCGTCAATTTTGGCAGCCTTTCAAAAAAAACCGGGCGGAACATTTTCTGCAACCGGGTTTTTAAAAGGTGAAGTTGAAGTTCAGATTTCTCCTGCAGGCGTTGCCTCTAAAGGTGGGGCCGACAAATCTAGAATCGAAGTGTCGGCACAGAACATCAGTTTGAACGAAGCCCGCCAGGTGGCGCAGCTAAGTGTTCCTATCAAAGGGCAACTTAATCTGTCTTCTCAGGCCTTAGCGGATCTGACATTTTCAGAACAGCCTGATATGGATGTAAATTTATTGATTAACAAATTTGAGCTTCCATCAACAACCGTATCTACGGGCTTTATGGGTGCGATCAATATTCCGCAGGTCACTTTCGATAAAGTCGAACTGAAAGGAAAACTTTCAAACGGTAAATTTCAAATTGAAACCGGCAAACTGGGTTCTGCAAAAGATGATTTGTACGGTGAAATCAAAGGTGAAATCGGCATTACTCTTTTGAACATGGGCGGCCAGGTTGTTCCGCAGTTCGGTTCTTATAATGTTTCTGTGGACCTGAAGGCCAATAACAGCTTTCAACAAAGAGCCGGTCTGTTTCTGTCGTTTTTAGACTCGTCTAAAAGCATGTCAGGAAGCACGGCTCAGTATAAGTTCCGCCTTCAGGGTGACCCTGCTTACGGGAACCCATTCCAGCTGACCCCGATCAGATAAGGCTTTCCGGCCACTCACCCGCCACTATCCGCCTTTCGCTCTCGTGGTTTTGTCATTTATCCTTTAAACGCCTATGGAATAGGCGAACGCCTTGCACATAGTTACAGCATTGAAGATTACCTGATTGACTCAGGAATCGCACAAAGTAAAACAATCTGTGGAGGGTGCATAAATGTCTGGAGTAAATAAAGTTATTATCGTAGGTCGTCTGGGAAAAGATCCTGAAATGAAAACAATTTCCCAAGGTAGAACGGTTACAAATCTTACCGTTGCAACAAGTGAAAATTGGACTGATAAAAGCGGTCAAAAGCAAGAGCGTACTGAGTGGCATCGTATTGTGACTTGGGACAAACAAGCTGAAAACTGCGCTAAATACCTTAGCAAAGGCAGCCAAGTATACGTTGAAGGACGTCTACAAACTCGCTCATGGGAAGATAACGGCGTTAAGAAATACGCGACTGACATCGTTGCATCAACAGTTCAGTTCTTGAGTACTAACAGCAGCAAATCAACTGGCGGCGCTCAACAATCAACTCAAGGCGGAGATTTCAACTTCGGTGATTTCGGTCCAGAGCCGACTTTCAACCAAAGCGAAGACATCCCTTTCTAGTTTTCGACTCAGTATTTTAAGTTCGTTTTTAAAAGCCTTTTGCACTAAACAAAAGGCTTTATTTTTTTGCAAAATGCCCTCACAATTAAGGCATGTTATCAGCAGCCAAGAGTTTCAGCATCAGCATCATCGCTACCCTCTTCATTTTTTCAGGGTGTACTGTTTATAAATCATCTGACCGAAAAAAATTTGAAACCGACACGGCCGCCGTCCAAATCAATACTTTTATAAATGAAACTTGCAGCGATGTTTCTATACGTGATCAATCGCAGGCATCGAAGCTGGTCAAGATTTTCAACTCAAGCCATGACGGCGGATCTGTTTTTTTGTGGGAGCATATCGTGAATGAAAAGTCCTACTTAGAAACGGATAATTTAAAGGGAGTTTACTGTATTTATGAGTAAATTTTTTTTCTTAGTTATTCTATTGGCTTCGCAGTTTGCTTTTGCCGTCTCGATCTTACAGGTTAAAAATAACCGTATTTTACTTTCGATGGATGGCGAGAAACTTGAAGTCGGTCAATCTATCGTTTTAAACAATTCAGATGGCAAAGAAGTAGCTAAAGCCATCATCACGCAGGCCAAAGGCGAAAAAGCGATTGCAACAATCAAAAGCGGTAAAGCTGACGGCAGTGAAACCGTAGTGGTTGGCACCGGTGGCACAAGCACTCCTGTTATGGAAGAAGAAGTGGCTGCCGATTCATTTTCGAAAAAGAGCAAAGGCAACCCGCGCTTAAATGCAAAAAAGTTCGCACTTTTGTTAACAGCTTCAATGAACAATATGTCAACCAAGCAGGCTGACCGAAGTGTGACACCGAATATTGAAGACGTTAAGCTGACAGGCATGGGCATCGGACTTACCGGCAGCTTCGATTACCCGTTAAATACATGGCTTATTCTTCGCGGAACCCTCGGTTATGAGCCGTTTGTGGCGGCAGGCTCAGGTAACTTCTTTTCTTGTGACAATGGGTCTTCAAGAGACTGTACGGCGAATATCAGTTACCTTTCTGCAGGCGGGTTTGCACGTGTGAACTTTACTAAATCCAAATTCCAACTATGGGGCGGCGCTGGCTCTACAGGAAAATTCCCGATCAGCAAAAGCAGTACAGCATTACGAACGGACGATATTAAATTAACTGTAACGTTTGCTGTTGCGGGCGGAGCCGACTGGTTTATCTCTAACAGCTCGTTCGTACCTTTAAATTTCGAATATCAGATGTTTCAGCCTTCAGACACCGTTACCGCGAATCAGATTTTATTACGCGGCGGCTATGGCTGGGCCTTCTAAGAATTCCGTAAATTTTAACCTGCTTTTAACATATTCGCTCCCTATAAGCTGACCTAATATAACTGATAAATTCGGTTGTTTTGATTTAAGTAATGCTCGCTTGTTAAGTTCTTGTGACTTGCGAGGTTTTCATGAACAGATTTTTCGTTCTTTTGGTTATTCTTTGCTTACTGACTCTTGCCAATGCGCAGGCCATTGAGGGCCTCAATAAAACGGATAGTTTTCTTGGCAGCGCGGGCTCCAGCACGATTTTAGTCTTTGCCTCTAACAACCGCCAGGTGCTGCCACTTGATGAAAAACTTTTGAAATTTGTTTCTGATACTTTGCATGTGGGTAAACCGTCACTGAAATTAAACTGCGATGTGAAGGTGCGCGAAATCACTGAAGAGAAAAGATTTTCTGACGGTGTTCGCCGCATTCAGATGCTGGAGATCATTTACAAAACAAGTTACATGAACCTGCCTGAAGAAAAGATGTACTTTCCTGTCGATTCTCAAGTGACTAAAGAAATTAAAGTTTCGAAATTCGCGGGCACGGTAGAAGAAATTCAGCTACAGTCTGATGATCTGGCAAATAGCCGTTTTATCTTCCAGCATAATGGCCGAGGTGAAATTGTGTGGATGAGTTTTGAAGACGATCAGAAGACCGCCCCTTGTGCATTGAACCGGTAAAAATCCGTTACCTTAGCCGCTTACGCGCTGAACGTTAATGACGCCTTTGATTTTTTGCAGGCCTAAGATGGCATTTGCTAATTGCGCGACGTCTTTAACCGACACTTCGAACTGACAGATTGCTTTTTTGTCTCTTGTAGTTCTGATCTGAGCTGAATCGATATTAATTCCCTGCGTCGCAAATGATTCTGACATTAACTTTAGTAAACCCTGAACGTCTTGAGCGATGACTTCCAGTTTTACCTGGCGTTCCTGCCCCACTTCTGCAGACTTAACGTTCCATGCAACGTCAACCCGTCTTATTTGGTCGTTTTCAAAAACACGCTGACAGCTTGAACGGTGAACGATAATTCCTTTTCCGCGGCTGATAAAGCCTGTGATGGAATCTCCTGGAATCGGTGCGCAGCATTTAGCAAAGTGAACCAAAACATCGTCCATGCCGTCGACGGAAACCAGTGAGCTTGATCTTCGCATCTTGGCTTTCGCAGATCGAACGATCTTTTCCATCACTGTTGAATCTTCGGTTTTAGCCTCTTCTTTTAAAATTGCATCAGGACTTAAATTTTTAATTAATAAATTCGGCTCGAATTTTCCATAACCGATACGCGCATAAAGCTCTTCTAAATCAACGATACCATGGCTTTTGATATACTCTTCATACTCAGGCCCTTTAAGGTATTTAGCCGCTGCCATTCCGAATTTGCGGAATTCCTTTTCGGCTATGTCTTTACCCATAACAATCGCATTACGCCGCTGCTCTTCTTTAACGAACTGACGGATGCGGCCTTTAGCTTTGTTAGTGACAACAAACTTCAGCCAGTCTTTTGAAGGCTGCTGCGTTTTAGAAGTCATGATCTCGACACGGTCACCGTTTATCAGGTTATGTTTCAGCGGAACCATCTTGCCGTTCACACGTGCGCCTGTGCAGGTGTTACCCAGGTTGGTGTGAATCGCGTAGGCTAAATCCACCGGCGTTGCGCCTTCAGGAAGTTCAATCACATCCCCGCGCGGAGTGAAAACGTAAATATCTTTTTCAACGAGGCCTGTTTTAATTGTATCAAGAAATTCATCAGCGGCGGCACCACCGCTGCGGTTCAGCTCTACCAGCTCACGAAGCCAGTTGGATTTTGCAAGCTCGTCCAAATGGAGATTGCCGCGCTCTTTGTAATTCCAGTGAGCGGCGATCCCTTTTTCTGCAATCAAATGCATTTCTTCAGTGCGGATCTGAATTTCAATACGGTCACCACCCGGCCCGATCACCGTGGTATGCAGGGACTGGTAGTTATTTGACTTCGGCATCGCAATGAAATCTTTAAAACGGCCCGGAATCGGCTTCCAGATCGAGTGAATGTAACCAAGAACTTCATAACACTCAGGAACAGAGGATACGATAATACGGAAAGCAAGAACGTCATAGATCTGATCGTAAGTTAAATTACGTGACGTCATTTTACGGTAGATCGACCATAAGTGCTTCGAGCGCCCGTAGATTTTATAATTTTTAATATTTGTTTTACCTAAGACTTCTGCAACGTTTCTTTTTACATCTTCAATGTAACGTTCAGTTTCGCCTTCGGTCTTTTTGATAATCTGAACCAGTTCGTAATATTTATCCGGGCGGTAGTAGCGAAAACACAAATCTTCAAGTTCGATTTTTAATTCACTGATACCGATTCGCCCTGCAAGCGGACAATAAATTTCAAGAGTCTCTTGTGCGATTCGCTCTTGTTTTTCGTACGGCATGTGATTCAGCGTTCGCATATTGTGAAGACGGTCGCAAAGCTTTACTAAAACCACGCGTACATCTTTACCCATGGCGATGATCATCTTACGGATGTTTTCGCCCTGCTTATCAAAGCTGTTTCGAAAATTCATCTGACCGATTTTTGTAACGCCATCAACTAACGTTGCAACAGTTTCGCCGAATTCACGTTTCACATCTTCAAGCGTGACAGAGGTGTCTTCAACTGTGTCATGAAGTAAGCCGGTCACGATGGTATCGATATCCAAATTTAAATCTGCAAGAATGCCCGCAACGTTTAACGGATGCGAGATATAAGGTTCGCCTGAGCGCCGCATTTGGCCTTCATGGGCTTTTTCAGAAAACAGGTAGGCTTTTTCGATGATGTGAATGGGGGCCGCAGGGTGATAGCTTTGAATCTTCGCGCAGAGTTCAGCCACATTTTTGATGGGCTTCTGCGGTAGTCTATCTTCGCTCAATACTTCCTGCTGCATTATCATATTATTTTAAAACAAAAAGGACCGCTATGAATAGCGGTCCTTACAAAATAAACGAAATACAGACTAAAGATTGAGTCCCGTTCGGCGGAACACTTTTGCCGGTTACTTGTTGAGGTCTTTCAGCATCTCTTCTTGTGCTGTTGCAGGATCGATTTTTGATTCGAAACCAACATTGCCAACAGCCACTTCGCGAAGTGAGTTCACGATGTACTTGTTGTTCTTAGTTGCTACTGTGCAATCGCTGCCTTTAAGTAACTGCTTAGCGCGTTTTGCAACTAACAGAACAAGGGCGAAACGGTTTGGAACTTTATCCATACAATCTTCAACGGTTACACGAGCCACGATGACCTCTTTTTTAGGATTAGACTAAGCATGATAAAATAGCTCTAAGCTATCCAATTCTCAACTATTTTTTTGAATTCAGCGAAAGATCTTTCGAAATTGTCATTAACGATCTGGACATCAAACTCATTTGCCTTTTGCATCTCTTTTTCGGCGTTCATCATGCGAACTTCGAGGTCCGGCGGAGGGTTGCCGTCCCGCTTTATAACGCGGCGCCGCAATTCCTCTATAGAAGGAGGTAAGATGAACACCGTTTTGGCGTCCGGAAATTTGCTTTTAAACGTCATTACACCCTGAATATCGATATCCATGATGACGACTTTGTCTTTGGCCCAAGCTAAGTGGATCTGCTCGTAAGAGGTGCCATAAAGGTTTGTATGAACATTCGCCCACTCGATAAAGAAGTCTTCTTTGATCTTCTTTTCAAATTCTTCTTTTGAAATAAAGAAGTACGGCTTCCCCTGACTTTCATGATGGCGCATAGTTCGCGTAGTGTAAGTCACAACGTCGTGAAGGCGGCTGTCTTCTGCCGCCAACTTTTCTACGAAGCTGCTTTTACCGGCTCCGCTCGGGGCAGCCACTATGATCATCCGTGTTTTCATTCGATGTTCTGTACTTGCTCCCTGATACGTTCAATTAAAGTTTTTGAATCAACAACAGCTTCAGTTATGCCTGCCACCTGGCTTTTTGAGCCAATGGTGTTCACCTCTCGCAAAAGCTCTTGAGTGTAAAAATCAAGCTTTTTGCCTTCGACAACCGGCAGTTCAACCAGCTTTTCGAAGTTTTTGATGTGTTCTGTTAATCTGATTATCTCCTCATTGATATCGGCCTTTTCCAACTGAATGACAATCTCTTGCGAAATGCGTTGAGGATCCACTTGATGAGATGCCACATCTTTAGGAAGACGCGATTTCACTTTCGCCTCAAATCTCTCCAATAAGGCCTTATTCGCTTCGTCTCTCAGCTTATTCACACGGGTGATATGGCGCTGAAGCTCTTTTAAGTTTTTGACGAGGTCTTTTTTTAAAGCCTGGCCTTCGCGCATTCGTTCGCCGTCAAACTTTTTCAAAGCGGCATCGAAAGACTTTTTCAAAATGCTGAGCTCTTGCGGAGAAATCGTGTCGGTTTCTTCAAACTGAATGACGTCAGGCTGCTTACTGATCTGCTCGAGGCGCACGTGTTCATTTATACGAAGCTCGGCCGAAAGTTTTTTAAAAGCTTTCATGTATTCGCCGGCCAGCTTTGTGTTCACCACAATCTTACCGGTTTGTGTACTGGCTTTAATTTTTCTCGAAATAAAAATATCAACTGTTCCGCGCAGTACGACGCTGGAAAATTTTCTTTTTAATTCACTTTCATAAGGAAAAAAATGGCGCGGCAGATGAAAACGGGTTTCAAGAAATCTTCCGTTGACGGCCCTGATGCTAACTTCAATTACGACTTCGTTGCTTTGCGTCCGGAACGTCCCGAACCCTGTCATGCTTTTCATTTTCTTATTATTGTTTCAAGGGCAAAAGCCGTCAAAACTTAAGATAAAAAGTCTGTGAGCTGACTCTCGTGATTAGACCAAAGTATTGAGCTGTCCCTGCGAAACCAGGTTTTTTGTTTCTTGATTAATTGCATCGTGCTTTGTTCGATCGATTCCTGCAGCCACTCCCCGCAGCGTCCTTCATTCAGAAACTCAGCGGTTTCACGGTAACCGACACTGTGAAGCGGAGCCCAGTCAGCAAAGCCTTTATCTAAAAAATTTTTTGTTTCTTCAATGATTCCGTCCGCAATTAGATGTTTAGTCCGGAAGGCGACGCGCTTTTTATAAATTTCTTTTTCAAAATCAAAGCCGATTTTTATGTACGGATACGGAAAAATATTTTTTCCCTGAACACTTTTCAGCTCTGAAGGAGTTTTTCCTGTGTAGCGAATGATTTCAATCGCGCGCACCAGCCTGTAATGGTCATTGACATGAACTTTAGATTGCGGGTCTTTAGAAATTAACTCCTGATGAAGAACTTCAGCGCCGTTTTTTTCAAGCTCGTCCTCAATCTGCTGGCGGAACTCTTCAGGTACCGGCTCTACATCAAACATACCCTTTTCAAGAGCCTGAATGTAAAAGCCTGTCCCGCCCGTAATAAAAAGCGGAAATTTAATTTCTGATTCGAGTAACTTGTAAAAGTCAGTAATGTACTTTCCCGCTGTCATCTCATACGGGGCTTCAACGTAGGAATACAAATAATGCGGTACACGATGTTTATCTTCACGTGTTGGCGCAGCCGAACCGACTTCCAGGCCTTTATAGAACTGAATGCTGTCGATATTCACGACGGACCCGCCATGTTTTTCTGCCTGCTCGAGCGCCCAGGCGCTTTTACCTGAAGCTGTAGGCCCGACTACAAAAATGCATTTTTTATCAGTTAATGCGGCCAAAAAGTTTTTCCAGTTCAACAAATGTTTTTTCTACCGAAACAGGACGCCCGTGCGGGCAAAAACTTGAAAGCGTAAATTGATCCATTGATTTTAAAAGCTCTGCCATTTCAGGAATGCTGAGGCTTTGCCCCGCCCTGATAACCGAATGACAGGCCATTGTTGCAAAAAGGTCAGACACCTTTTTTTCGATCGCAAAGCTTCCGCCGTTCTGTAAAAGCTCTGAGGCCATGTTGTCAAAAACCAGCGGCAGGCCGGAATCTTTAATTATCGCAGGCGCCGACTTAATTCCGATAGCAGACGGTCCAAGCTGTTCAACTTCAAAGCCAAGCTCATGCAGGCCTTGCTGATTCTGTATCAGAACTTCAACTTTTTCTTCGTTCAGATCAATTGCCAGCGGAAAAAGATAATTCTGTATTTCAAAATTCTTTTCACGCCATGATTTCATCAGGGATTCGTAAACCACCCGCTCGTGAGCCGCATGCTGGTCGACAAAAACCAGCCGGTCTTCTTTTTGGCAGACGATATAAGTTAGATGCGCCTGTCCGATAATTTGCAATGACGACCAGTAACCAGCCTTGGTACTCACACCTGCAATGTTTTGCACGACACTGTGTGAGGGTATCTGCTGACTGCCTGTTAAGTGCTGGTAAGCTGAATGATCAATGCGAATTTCAGCCAGATCACTGATGCTCGGGTTGTAAGTTTTACTTTTAAACTGTGTCTGCGTGAAACTGTGATCATCAAACCGCAGATTTTCAACCGGCGCAGATGAATACAACACCGCCTCAACCTGCCCAGGAAACTCAACATTCGACTGAACGGTAGGATGAGTTAGCGTACCTTCTTTGATCCATGGTGCTTTTTCAAGAGCGTGACGTAAAGTATTCTGCACAACCTTAAATGCGCCCGATGCATTCTGGAATTTCACCTGCGATTTTGTCGGGTGAATATTGACGTCAATCTCTGACGGATCACATTCAATCCACACAACCGCAAACGGAAACTCGCCGTGCATCAGCAAACTTCTGAACGCATCCATTACGGCCGCTTGAATAGAACGGTCCTGTATCCAGCGGTTTTGCGCGAAAATCCAGATTTGCTTCGATGTTTTTGCCACTTCATGCGGAGAAGAAAACACAGCATGGCACTTAAAAGTTCCGTAACTGCCTCTTGCTTCAAACATATTCTGTTTTTCCAGAACATCTTTAGCGCGTTCTAAATGAGACGATTTTTTACCGTAGAAAAGCTGCAGGTCTCCGTTGCAGATTAATTTAAACTCTACCCCCGGGTTTGCAAGCGCAAGGGCCTTAACAACCGATTTTATCTGACCGATTTCGCCCGTTTCGGATTTTAAAAATTTCAGGCGTGCCGGAACATTATCGAAAAGCTCTTCAATTTTAATTTCAGTCCCAACCGACTGAGAGCTGGGCTTAACTTCCGAAATAACCCCGAATTTAGAATGAATTTGCGAAGCCTTCTTTTCGCTTCTTTCGAAACTCTTTAACGTCATTTTTGAAACAGCCGCCGCCGATGCCAAAGCTTCGCCGCGAAATCCGAAGGTGCTTAAGTTCCAAAGATCATCGGTCTTTCTGATTTTGCTGGTCGCATGCCGTTGAAGCGCCTTTTCGAGTTCATTAGACAGAATACCGCTGCCGTTATCCTGTACGCGAATATTGCGCCCGCCTTCAGACACTTCAATCAGGATCTGATCACTGCCGGCATCCAGACTGTTTTCTAAAAGCTCTTTTACTAAATGTGCAGGACGCTCAACGACTTCGCCTGCCGCGATCTGATTTACAATTTCGGACGAGAGAACTTCAATATTCGCCATATGTTCCTAGGTTTGTTAAACCATCTATTAAAACAGCTATTAAAAAGTTTGTTAAAACATCTATTAAAAATTTTGTTAAAACAAACATGCCAATCCCAGGGCTGCGTAGTTAGATTTATCAAAATAATATTTCACCGAAACATCCAGCGAAAAATTACGGAAGTTTTTTAGAAACGCGAACTCCAGATTCACTCCGGCTGTCATGTCCTGCATATTGTAATTATCAACAGGTGTTTTTAGGTCAATCAAAGAAAGATGGCTGAAAACGTTTCCTGAAAACCGCAGTGCCGATCCCGGGAACTGGCCAATTTCATTCGAAAAGCCCACATCTGCCCATAGCTGCACACCGGTAGCCGAGTTTCCTGCTGCTTTCGTGTAATACTTCGGAACCTGAGTTGTACCAGCGACACTCCACGAAAGCGTTTTAATCGAACGGTACCCGATGGCTACCAGCTCATCGATTTGCTCTCCACCCATTGTGTCTTCGTGATAGTTGTACATGAGTAGAACAGGCCCCTGATAGGTCCTTCCGAAAACCTGCTGCTCTTCAGCTTCGGTATTCGCATCGAGATCTTTGGGCGGTTTGACAGCCATGGCTTCTTTAAGCTCCATTTCGTCGAGATCTTTCTCGCGCATGGGCCCACGGCCTTCGATATCAAGTTCGTAATCGACGATGTAACCGACTTTGCCAGATTTTAATTTGATCCGGTAAAAGGGACCGGACGGCTTGTTTGAAATTTTGTAAGATTCACCTTTTCGGACTTCATCGATAATTTCGGAATCAAAATCGGCGGCAGCATAAATTTCAACTGTGTCGCCGACAATCTTTGCGTTCTGAACGGCGTGCGCAACGCCGGAAAGTCCTAACAAAATAGCAAGCAATAGCAGTGATTTCACTCTGCCGATTATAGTAGAAGAGAACTAGACTTTTAAAGAAAGATTTTTACCTTTTACAGGTTTTTTTGGAAGAACCACAGGAGGCATTAGTAGATGCTCCGGCGATTCGCTTCGCTTTTCTAAAAATGCTTTAATTTTAAGCCCTGCAGCCTCGGGATTGCGTACATATACGACCGGATCAAATCCGCAGTTACGGCAAATCATAGCCGTGCGCCACTTTGTTTGGGCGAAGAGCTCACCGATCACCAGAAGCGTACCGACAATAGCAAGGCCTCGTGGATCAAGCGATTTAAAAACAGTGAAAGTCAGAACCACGCCGAAACCAATCAGCGCCATGACATCTATTAAGCGCAAATGCTTGTTCGCGTAGACTTTTCGTTCAATTTTACAGAAAGCGCAATAACAGGATTTTCTGTGACTTAACATAATTTAAGTGTGCCAAACTTCCGTAAATTTTTCTATGCTAGAGCCAATGGATATTTACAACCTCGCCCTAAGGCCTAACTGCTTGATGACCAGAAATCCCCTGGTGTTTATAACCGGCCCGAGGAGCCTCTTTTTTTATGAAAAACTGGGCGGCACCCTTCAGGACTTTGTGGCCGCTCATGGTTACGTTGTACTGAATCCGGTCTTGCCTTTCAGGGGAAAATTACGGCCGCTGGCGTTGGCCCGATTCCTTGAAAGCCGCCAGGAGAAAGCCTTTCACTTCGTTTTAAGCCACAGAACAAAAAATGAATTCGATGAGGTTTTTAAGAAATATCCCGGTTCAACTTTTACTTTCGCAGAAGATTTTAAAAAATATTTTCAAGATCAAAACAAGACGCCGAACCTGGGTTACCGCCTTCACGAAGTGTTTTGCAAACTCAACGGCACAGAAGCCGATGACTATTCCGCAGTATTTCCTGACAAAAACGTCGTGCTATACGACCGTTTTCTTGACCGGTGTGTTGATCTTGCCGAAAATGAACCGTAAATGAGAGACGTAACGCCACCGCCAAATAGCGATCAAACAATTGAAGTCAAAGCGCTTGTTGAATACATCATCGAGTTCGTTAAACACCCGGTAGAAAAAATCAAATCACTGCCCGACTGGAACTGGCCGTCTCTTCTGATGCTTCACCTGGTTCTGTCTGTGATTTCAGGGGTTCTCGCAGGCCTGCTGAAATTCAACCTGTACCGAATCGGCTTCGGACTTTTCCTGATGCCAATCGTGGCAATGACCACAGCCTTGTTACTGGCGATGTTCTTGTATTACTATTTGCAATTTTTCGAAAACAAGACCGAAAGTTTCAGAAAAATCTTTACACTGGTCGTATTGTCGTCGATCCCGTTTTACTTCTTCCAAGTAGTATCTGAATACTTCTCTTTCATTTCAATCATTGGTTTCGCCATGACATCGTTACTGGGAATGGTAGGCCTGTGTGAGAATTTCGGCGTACAAAAAAAGCGCGCCTCCATCGTAGCGGGCACATTATTCGTTCTCGTATTCCTGACGTGGATCAAGAACAATTTCATTTAAATTTTCCTCTGAATTTCTAAAAAGAAAAGATCTCTCATTTAATTGCACCTCCGAAAAGCGTGACGCGTCTCAGGCGAACTTGGCGGATGAGGTTGCGCATGCAAGCTCATCTGACATGTTCGTCTGAGTTTCGGTGAAGGCAAGGAGCCTGTGTGCAATTAAATGAGAGATCTTTTCTTTTTAGAAATTCAGAGGAAAATTTAAATGAAATTGTTCGTGTTTCTACTAGTATTCCCTGGCGCCTAAGATTTCGATAACCGTATTACGGTTATCAAGTCGTGCTTCAACACAGTACTTAATGCCCACTTTCGTACTTCCCGGAATGAATGAATCTAACTGTTGCAATAGTGTTTTACTGCTGTAACGAGCGTCTAAATCGATTAGTTCCTGCGGCGCTTTCATATTGTCCACCAGTGAAGATTCCCGGCCTCTGCCATACCGGTAACCGCAGATTTCCTGCACTTCAGTGGCATCGACAATGGCTTTGGGAGACGCAAATTCCATCTGAACTTTTACACAGTAACGTTGCCCCAGTTGCGAGCCGCCCGGAATGAGGCTGTCTAACTGATTTAGAAGAGTTTGATCAGAACCTTGTACTGCTAAAGTGAGAACATCATTGAAGCTTGTCACTAACGAAGCGTCCCCGCCTGTACCGAATCTG
>JAJFMT010000010.1 GCA_020696855.1 Pseudobdellovibrio sp. | reverse complement strand
GCTGACTTATTTTTCCAGTTGATCATAGTGGTTAACCCTTGCTTTCGCTATGACTTATGTTAACTCTCTTTGTATGGCAAAATCAAAGAACAAAACCGTGTATGTTTGTCAGTCCTGCGGAGCTCAGCGCTCCAGATGGGAAGGCAAATGTTCCGACTGCGGAACGTGGAATTCTCTCGTCGAAGAAACTTTCTCAGACGCTTCATCAGGTTACGGCGGCAAGTCGGGAACTCAGCGTGGCTGGGTCGCTTCAAATTCCGCGTCTGTGCAAACTCTTCGTCTGGACCAAAGCCTCAACGAAGCTAAAATGCAAAGAATGTCCACTTCGATTTCTGAGTTAGACCGCGTTCTCGGCGGCGGACTTGCTGAATCAAGTTTTGTTCTGTTAGGCGGAGCGCCCGGCATTGGAAAGAGTACTTTGCTTCTTCAAATGGCCGGCGGTTTAGCTAAGAATCAAAAATCAGTTCTTTATATTTCTGCAGAGGAAAGCACGAATCAGTCTGCGTCCCGCGCTCACCGCCTCGGTATAAAATATCAGTCGATTGAAATCGCTTCAGAAAACAATATGAATCTGATTTTGGATCTCGCAGAAAAGATGAAACCTGATGTTTTGATTGTCGACTCTGTTCAAACAATTTTTGTTCCGGAAGTCACGGCTGCCCCGGGATCGGTTTCTCAGGTCCGCGAAGCAGCCGGCCAACTGATGATGTTTGCAAAGCGCACGAAGACAGCTGTCGTGCTGATCGGTCACATCACAAAAGACGGAAACTTAGCCGGCCCGAAAGTGCTGGAGCACATGGTGGATTGCGTTCTTTCGTTTGAAGGCGACAGCAACACGCACTTCCGTCTTTTACGCACATTAAAGAACCGTTTCGGTTCCGCTCAGGAGCTTGGCGTATTTGAAATGTCTTCACTTGGACTAAGAGAAGTTCTGAATCCATCCGAACTGTTTTTACAAGAGCGAAGCCAAAACCGGGTCGGTTCTTCAATCTTTGCGTCTCTTGAAGGTACCCGCCCGATTCTTTGTGAAATACAGGCGCTGACATTGAACTCAAATAATTCTTTCCCTCGCAGAACTTCGATCGGGATTGATATTAACCGCATTCATTTATTAACAGCCGTTCTTGACCGCCACCTTGGCATAAAGCTTTCGTTCAACGACTTGTACATCAACGTCGTGGGCGGTTTAAAAATTGAAGAGCCAGGGGTTGATCTCGCTATTGCGGCCGCCGTCCTCTCGACAGACCGGAATGAGCCGATTGCCTCAGACGCCCTTTATCTGGGAGAGATCGGCCTAACAGGAGAGATCCGCGCCATTTCATTTCCGGAGATACGCATTCGTGAAGCAGTAAAACTGGGCTTCAAGCAGTTCTATCTTCCGTATTTTAACAAAAAGCATTTCGAAGACCCTGGACTGATGAAAAATATTAATGTCAATTTTTTGAAATCAGTTCATGATTTAGAAAAACTAAACTTCTAAGTTCAAATTAAGAGGCGACTGCATGTCTAAAATATCAAAAGAAAAATACCAGATCGGTGATTTTATTTTTTTTGAAGGCGATCTTGAAACGCACTTTTATATTATTGAGTCAGGCGAGGTTTCGATTTCAACTAAAGGTAAAGGAAATCAAAGAATCGAAGTCGCACGTCTAAAAGACGGCGAAACCTTCGGAGAATTTGCCTTGGTTGATAAAGGCGCACGCACAGCCAGCGCACAAGCCGTTACCGATGTAAGCTTAATGAAGATTTCTGCTGAAGGTTACGAGTCCATGCTGGGAGAACTCCCGTTGTGGGCCTCAACAATGATGAAGTCATTCATCTTGCGTCTGAAGCAGATGAATCACGCATTAAAAGAAGCAAAAAAATAATTTAGAAATTAACGGTCTGTCCAGATGTCATGAACGTGAATTTTCACGTAATGCACTTGTTCGCCCTGCGCTCTTTGAGCAGATGCGTATGAAGGGTCATCAGGATACATGGGCTCGCTATCAATGATCGATGCCCGTACGCAGATATTGTTGCCGTTTTCGACGATTAAAGTAGCCTGATTGCGGTCATCGTTTCTCATAATCCGGTAACGAAACCCGTTCACCTTACTTACGATAAATTGAAAGTAGTCTTCAGATTCGCTGGTACCGCATATTACGGTGTCTGCGGCCACTGCATTTCCTGACACTATTAAAGACGCAATTAAAATAGCTAAGCGTATGCTCTTCATCGGGCCTCCGGTTACGGCTACTAATCGGCCTCAAACGCCTTCTGCTTGATCATTATTGAAGTGAAACCACAGGTTCTAAAAGACACCATATATTTGAGCTGATGGCGGTTTAAGCGGCAAAAGAATGTCATTTTTTCGTAATCGTCTTGTTTTTGTACAGTTTGACCCCACTAAAAGCGGTTTTAACCCGGCACAGTCATTGAAAGTTAAGGCCCGACAACAAAAGGATACGTATGCTTAAAATCACATGGACACCACTTGCGATCACCCTATTGTGCGCTTTTGCTCATGCCCAGGCGCCCGCAACAACTACTACAGTAGCTAAGGAAGTAAAAACTCCGACAGCAACTGCTGATGCCAATGCCACTCCTGCAGCGGCTGCTGCGGCTGCAGCAACCAGCACGGCTGAAGTCAAAAAAGAAGAAGCACCTTCTGTGAAGTACAGCATGGGGCTTGGACTTTCATATTCTATAACCGCTGAAACGCAACCTGATGGCACGCGCAGCGAATCTGTCGATTATACATTTACACCAGGTCTGTCTTACGGCATCTACCGCGCCTCTGTATTTACTCTTTATTCACAAAATCTGAAAGACACGGCAAAAAACGGTTCTTTCATCGACCCTATCTTCAGCTTCAGCCGTTCTTCTTTCGATTTAAGCAAGTACTTCAAGTTGGGGCCTTCTCTCAGCGTTACGTTGCCAATGTCCGATAGCTCAAAAAACAATACGGAATTACTTTACAGTATCGGTGGAGCAGCCAGCTTATACCTGCAAAACAAGCCTCTTGGAATTGACAACTGGAACATCAGTTATTACGTAGCCTACCAACGAAACTTCACAAAATTTGCTACAACCAATGCCGGTGAACCGGTTACCATGCAGCGTATCCGTCAGCGCATTAACGTTGGTTATAAATTTACTGATAGCCTCTCGTTAAGCACGCGTTTTCAGTTCGACTCAAAATATTCAAGTGAAGGCATTGTTAGAAACGATTTCTTGCACTTCCAAACGCTTAGTTATTCTGTTAACGACACGATCTCTCTCAGCATGGGTCACACGAACAGTGGTGCATTGCTGAACGGAACAAACTACGACAACAATTTAAAATTTTATGATGAGGCAAGTTCAACATATTCTGCCGGCATTGATGTAAGTCTTTAAACTGAACGTAAAAGGATAATGATATGAAAAAACATTTATTACTTGCCTCTACCTTGCTTGTTTTCGCCGCTTGTAACAAACCGGCAGAACGCACTGCAGTCGTTAATTCAAAAATCGCCAGCAAAGTGTTTGCGATCAGTGAAATTCCTGAAATCACCAGCTCTAAGAAAGCTATTCTGGTTTCAGGTGGCGAAAATGCTGACGTTAAAAAAATGGATGGTTCACTTAAGCAAACTAAAATTGAAGGTAAGGCTGATGCGATTATTAAAAAAATCACATCTGAAGCGCCAAAAGCGGATCTTGAAAAACACTTAAAGAGCGGCGCTGTTGCTCTGGTGATTTTGAAAGATCAGATTAAAGTTTTAAAAATTGTAGCAGATGCCACCGCACCGGCTCCGACTCCTGCTCCACAAGGTACAGCACCGGATGCAGCTAAACCAAGCTCTGCTGATGCTGCTGCAGAAGCTGCGCCTCAAGCTAATTCTGAAGCTGCGCCTCAAGCCATAGAGGCAGCCGGCCCTGCGCAAGAGCTTCTGACAATGAAGTATTTAACGAAATTAAAAGAGCACGCGAAATCATCTGATGCGCGCGCACAAGCCGCAATGGAAGGTGAACTGGCGCAGGCCAAAGCTGAACGCCCAAGCCAAATCGGCGAAACTTACGGTTTCATCGAAGTGGCTTCAATCAAAGTTGAAAAATTCGGAGTTCTTGATAACGAAAGAACCGACTACGGCGAAAAGAAATCTCTTTTAAACGTCATCGATACAACTTTTGAACTGGCTACTCATCTGCTTGTTGGAGATGAAATTAAAGCGAAAACTGCGGGCGAAGAAGGTGAAGCCGCAGCTTCTGAAGAAGCTCAGTAATTTTTTCTGATTACTTCTGCATTGCTTTCTTAACAGCTTTTGTCCATGAATCACGGCGGCTTTTCAAAGCTGCCGTTTTCATTTGAGGCTTAAATTCCGAATCCTTTTTCCAGATGCCGCGAATTTCGTTCAAACTCTTCCAATGAGAAATTCCCAGCCCCGCCAAATAGGCCGCGCCGATCGCTGTTGTTTCGATCTGAACAGGGCGGTCCACAATTGTTTGCAGGTAATCCGCCTGAAGCTGCATCAATAAATTATTTTTTGCAGCTCCACCATCAACGCGCAGGCGCTTCATTTTCTTATTCAGGTCTTTCTGCATCGCTATCAAGATATCGGCGTTTTGAAGCGCCATCGCTTCCAGTGTCGCGCGCGCGATGTGCGAGCGGTTACTTCCGCGGGTAAGCCCCGTGATTTGCCCTCTGGCTTCTGCATTCCAGTGAGGCGCACCAAGCCCCGTCAGCGCGGGCACAAACTCAACTCCGCCGGTATCTTCAACCTGGCGTGCAAGCCCTTCTACTTCGTCACTTGATTTTATGAGGCCAAGCCCGTCACGCAGCCAGCCCACCGCCGCCCCACAAATGAAGGCGCCACCTTCAAGGGCGTACTGCATCGGCGCATCACCCAGCTTCCACGCCACTGTCGTAAGGCAGCCCGATTTTGATTTCAGCATTTTACTGCCGGTGTTCATCAATATAAAACTTCCGGTTCCGAAGGTGCACTTGCTGTCGCCGGCATCAAAGCAGGTTTGCCCGAAGAGAGCTGACTGCTGATCGCCCGCAACTCCCGTTACAGGAGTATTCGCAGCAACAAACGAATGTTGTGTTGTTTTACCGAAGAGGCCTGACGACGGTTTAATTTCCGGCAAACAAGATTCTTTGATCTTAAATAATTTTACAAGCTCACTGTCCCACTGCCCGGTTTTCAGATTCATCAGCATGGTACGGGACGCATTACTGACATCCGTTGCAAAAATTTTTCCGCCGGATAATCGCCACATTAAAAAGGTGTCGATGTTTCCAAACGCAAGATCATCTTCCTGCATCGCTTTTTTGACTGCCGGCACATTCTCAACCAGCCAGCGGATTTTTGTTCCAGAGAAATACGGGTCCAGCACCAGTCCCGTTTTCGTTTTAATTTTTAAAGCCCAGCTTTTTTTCAGTTGATCACACATTTTACTTGTGCGGCGGCATTGCCACACGATCGCATTATGCAGAATTTCACCGGTGGACTTTCTGAAGGCCAGCACTGTTTCTCTTTGATTTGTAATACCGATTGTCATGATCTCGTCACCGGTAGCATTTACTTTTGTCAGACTTTGCATAGCGGCATTTTCTACCGAATTCCAGATGTCTTCAGGATTGTGCTCCACCCAGCCTGGCTTCGGGTAAATCTGGCGGTACTCGACGTTGGATTTTGAAACAACATGACCGTCCTGATCCATTAATAAAACAGTTGAGCCTGTCGTTCCCTGGTCGATAGCCATTATGTATTTTTTCTTCATATTCATTCTTTCATTTAAAACAGAAACGTTTATGGTAGAATCTTATCATGATCAATTTTCTGAAAAAACCCAACGAAAAAGTTTTTAACCTGAAAGAGCTCAGCACTGATGCGCTGATATACAAAGTCTTTCCGCGTTTTTTCATGGAATTGATGAAAAAATATTTTCGGCTGGAAGTCGAAGGCATCGAAAATATTCCTGCTAAAGGGCCTGTGATTATCGCACCGAACCACTCTGGTTTTTCGGGTTTTGATGCCATGATTCTTGCTTATGTTTTACAGGAAAACACAAAACGCATCCCCCGCGTAATGACTCATCACCTTTGGTTTTTAACAGAAACCACTTCGATACCGGCGCAAAAGCTGGGTTTTATCGAGGCGACATATGATAACGGCGTTGCTTTGTTAAAAAAGAATAACATGGTCGTTTTGTTTCCCGAGGGCGAACACGGAAATTTTAAGCCATCAACGAAACGCTATCAGTTGCAGGAATTTAAGCGAGGCTTTGTACGCATGGCCATTCAAACCCAGGCCAAAGTTGTTCCGACAATTATTCTCGGCGCTGAAGAAACGCATATTAATCTGCAGAAATTAAAATTTACAAAATTTTTGCGCGGTCTTGTTTTGCCGTTGCCATTAAATGTGATCCCGCTACCGGCAAAGTGGAAGATCGTTTTTGAAAAACCGGTCGATTTCCCTTTTACTGCAGACAAAATCAATGACTCGGAGCTTTGCCATGACTTAGCTCATGACATCCAGGAAACGATGCAAAGTAAAATTAACAAAGAAGTAAAAAAGCGCGGTTCAGGCTACTTCTAGCGGCAATCGGGATTTTCACAATCAGGAACATCGCGTCCGATTTGAACCAGAATCCGGTTCCAGGCTTCGGTGATAATTCCTGTATCGCCTGTTTTTCTTGAAATCAATTTTTTCGTCATCAGCGTCGACAATCCGATAGCGATCACCATCAGTAGAATGTATTCAACTAATACCTGTCCGCTATTTTTTGATTTTTTCGTGAAATACTGCGATTTAGACTTCAACAGCATGAACTGCAGTTTCCAAATTCAGCCATGCGGCTGAAGAAGACAAAATAAACTCGATTTGTTTTTTTAAATCTTCATCTGACTGAGTTTGAACAATACCGACTGCAAGCCCCTCATCCCATTCCTGCGCCTGCATCAGCGGTTCAGCCTTATCAAACACCAAAGAAAGATCCTTAGCTTCAGGGTAGATCATTAAGAATAAATGTTGCTTCGACCGCATGTTGTAAGTTTTCAAACTGTTCCAGAACTCAACATGCTCTGTTTGCAAAATATGATAAATCTTTAAAGCAGCAGATTCATATGTTTGCGAAAAGTAAATGCGTAGCGGACCATCAAAAAGAGCCGTATTAAAAACCGGGCTGTAAAATCGAGTTGTCATAAATGATGAATACGTTGCTGCCATATTAATGTGTAATCCTTGTTAGCCCTAAGCCTAGAAAAGCTTTACCCCTTTTCACAAGTAAAAAATTTAAGAATCTTACATTTGGTAACGCGTTGTATAATATTGAGACAAATTAACCGACGAAAACTTCTTTTCCCCGAATGAAAAGTTGGTGTTCCGGAGTAAAGCCGGCCGAATAGAAAAAATCACTGAGTTCCGCATCGGTGCAAATGAAATTTGCAGCTTTACCGGCCTCTATTGACCCCTCTTCGCTATCGATTCTAAGCGCTTTTGCCGCCCCAAGAGTGTAAGCAGTGAACACTTCCGGCAACGTCATCTTCATTTCAAGTCTTGCCAGTAATCCGACCGTAGCCAAATCCTGTGAAGGGCAACTTCCCGGGTTAAAATCAGTAGCTAGTGCAACTGTCGCCCCACTATCG
This sequence comes from Pseudobdellovibrio sp., assembly GCA_020696855.1. GTDB lineage: Bacteria > Bdellovibrionota > Bdellovibrionia > Bdellovibrionales > Bdellovibrionaceae > Pseudobdellovibrio. The sequence goes on along the minus strand of JAJFMT010000010.1, from coordinate 37,390 downwards.
ATAAGTTTTCGTGCCGGCGGGTAAGCACACTTCATGTAAAGATCAGCCAACGGCAATAAAACTGCCACTGTTTTCGATTTTGAAAATTTATTGATGAGGCCGTCATCCAGGTTGATAACGTGATCAGCGGAATGAGCGTCATGGTCAAGAGCCAACCCGGCTCCTGCAGAAAGCGACAGCTGGTTTGCATGAATCGTTAAATCAAACCCGAGGTCTTTTGCTTTCTGAAGGTATTTTTGTGACTCTTCTTTTTCGAAGAATTTATTTTCAATGAATATATCAACCCGCTGAGCGAGCTTTTTCTTTTTAATTTCCGGCAACAGGTTTTCTGCAAGAAACTCTAAGTAAGCCGCGTTGTCAGAAAACTCCGGGGGCCGGGCATGCGCCCCTAAAAACGTACTGATAATACGCGGGCCTTTTAATTTATTGATGACCTTTAAGCATTTGATTTCATTTTTTGCATCAAGAGCATAACCGGTTTTAATTTCCAGAGTAGAAACGCCTTGTTTCACAAACGAATCAACGCGTTTTTGTGTCAGCTGCAGAAGCGTCTTTTCACTGGCGCCGCGCGTGTGCTTCATTGTTGAAATGATCCCACCGCCTTTTGCAGCGATCTCTGTATAACTGACGCCATTGTTACGCAGTTCAAACTCGTCTGCCCGTGACCCGGCAAACAAAGTGTGCGTATGGCACTCAATAAAAGAAGGAAACACCAGTTTAGATTTTAGATCAGTTACTTTTTTAAATTTCAGATTTTTAGGAACTTTAGCCTGCGGGCCCACCCACTGAATGACTCCGCCATTAACTACCATGGCACTTTTTGGAACGATAGTTTTAAAGTCCGTGGAAGCCAGTCTGCAGTTCTTAAAAAGCTGTAACGACATCTACTTCTTTTTTCCTTGTGCGGCTACGGAAGCCATGGCTTTCGCCACTTCTTCCGGATCACCTAAGAATTCTTTGCTGATGAATTTCAGATTTTCATCCAGTTTGTAAACCAAAGGAATTCCGGTTGGCACGTTCACTTCCATGATTTCAGCCTGGCTCATGTTTTCTAAATGCATAATCAAAGAGCGTAGCGAGTTCCCGTGCGCGGCTACCAGAATCTTTTTACCGGCTTTTAAATCAGGGCCGATCTTCTGATTCCACAATGGTAAAAAGCGCGCCACGGTGTCTTTCAAAGACTCACCGCTTGGTAATTCTTCAGGTTTAACATCTTTGTAGCGCGGGTCATGCGTGGGATGTTCCGGATTGCTCTTACTCATCAGCGGCGGTGGAGTATCATAACTGCGGCGCCAGATTTTCACTTGATCTTCCCCGTGTTTTGCAGCGGTCTCAGCCTTGTCCAAGCCTTGCAGGTCTCCATAGTGCCGCTCATTTAAGCGCCACTCTTTCGTAACGGGAATCCAGTGAAGTTTCATCTCATCCAAAATGTAGTTTAAAGTTTTAATGGCACGAGTCAGACGGCTTGTATAAGCCATGTTGAAATCGAAGCCCTTTTCCTTCAGTATTTTGCCCGCTTTTTGCGCTTCTAAAATCCCCTTTTCTGCCAGATCGACATCTTTCCAACCTGTAAAGCGGTTTTGCTGATTCCAAAGCGATTCTCCATGGCGGACAACGACTAGTGTGTACACAAAAATACTCCCTGTTTTTTCGAGAAGCGAACGGTGTTTTTTATTTTATCTCACCGTCATTTTATGAGAGGATTATGGGGCTAAAAACAATTGAGGTCAAAGATAATGAATCACATGAATCTTGAGTATTTGGAATCGCTTTACAATCAATTCAAAAGTTCACCTGACTCAGTAGGAACAGAGTGGAAAAGATTTTTTGAAGGTGTTGAATTTGCTAAAGACGGCGCCTTTGGGTTGTCAGAAAAAGAATTAGACGTTTATCACCTGATCACGGCTTACCGCAACTATGGCCACTTTGAAGCGGATCTTGATCCTCTTACAAATTCTGTCGCGCCGAGCGATCAGTTACGCTTGAACAAATTTAATTTAAAAGAGTCTGACTTAAATACAAAATTTCAAATTGGTTCGATCATCGGAAAGCCGAACGCAACTCTGGCAGAAATCTTAAATCACTTAAAATCTGTCTACTGCGGCACACTGACCGTTCAATGTGCGGAAGCGCTTCCTGATATCCGCAACTGGTTCATTAAAGAATTCGAACAAAATCCTACGAACTTTAAATTAACTGCAGAAGAGAAAAAAGAAATTCTTGCTTCAGTTACAAATGCGGAAGCTTTAGAAAAATTTATTCACACACGTTATGTTGGAACAAAAAGATTCTCAGTAGAAGGCGGCGATGCCGTACTTCCGATGCTGGACCGTTTTACATCACAAGGCGCTTCATTGAAAGTCGAAGAAGTGGTTTTGGGTATGGCTCACCGCGGGCGCATCAACGTTCTTGCAAACTACATGGGTAAAAATGTCGGCCAGATGTTTGCTGACTTCAACGGCCCTACTGAATTAGAAACTCCGCTTGAAGATTACGATGGTGATGTAAAATATCACTTAGGTTACAGCAAGGTTAAAAAAACAAAGCACGGTGACGTTGAAGCTCACCTCGCATTTAACCCTTCACACTTAGAAGCGGTTAACCCGGTTGTTCTTGGTATGGTTCGCGCCTCTCAGCGCCGCCGTAAAGACACGAAAGAGCGCAGCCGCGTACTTCCGATTCTGATTCACGGGGACGCCGCTTTTGCCGGCCAGGGCGTTGTAATGGAAACATTTCAGATGGCCCACGTTCGCGGTTACACTGTGGGCGGAACTGTTCACTTAGTCATTGATAATCAGGTTGGCTTTACGACTAATCCTGAAAACGGCCGCTCTGCGCATTATTCATCAGATGTTGCAAAGGTTCTGGCGATTCCTGTCATTCACTGTAACGGCGACGATGTTGAAGCCTGCATCCGCGCAGTTGATTTAGCGATTCGTTACCGCCAGGAGTGGAAGCGCGATATCGTCATCAACATCATGTGCTACCGCCGCTTCGGTCATAATGAGGGTGATGAACCGGCTTATACACAGCCGCTGATGTACGACATCATCCGCAAACACCCGACATTACGGGAAATCTATTCTAAAAAATTAGTTCAGAACGGAACCTGTGATCAGGCCTATGCGGATTCATTACTTTCGAACCGCATGAACGAACTTCAGAAAATTTACGAAGAAACTAAAGCGCAACCGCCAAAAGTTAAAACTTTTAAATTTGAAGGTCCTTGGAACGGTCTTAAAAAAGCAACTCAGGCTGACATCGAAAAGCCGTGCAACACTTCAGTTGATTTAAATACACTGAAACAAATCGGCACGATGATCGCTTCAGTTCCTGAAGGCTTCAACATTCATCCGAAACTTGTAAAACTGCTTGAAACAAGAAAAGCCATGGCTAACGGAACAGAACCGGTGGACTGGGGCATGGGCGAACTTCTGGCTTACGGAAGCTTGATCAACGAAGGCACTTCTGTGCGCTTAACCGGTCAAGACTGTGTTCGCGGCACGTTCACTCACCGACACGCAGGATTTTACGATACTAAAACAGGCGCGGCTTACTTCGCATTGAAAAATCACAATTCAGAAAAAACTAATTTCTGCGTGTACGATTCTATTTTATCTGAATACGCCGTGATGGGATTTGAATACGGTAACTCGATTACAGACCCAAGCTTCTTAACGATGTGGGAAGCGCAGTTCGGCGACTTCTGTAACGGCGCTCAAATCATGATCGATCAGTTTATTTCTGCAGGCGAATCTAAATGGCAGCAAATGAGCGGCTTGGTGTTATTACTTCCGCACGGATATGAAGGCCAGGGGCCGGAACATTCGTCGGCCCGTCTTGAACGTTTCTTACAGCTGTCAGCGCAGAATAATATTCAAGTGGCTAACCTGACGACTCCGTCACAGATCTTCCATGCTTTACGCCGCCAGGTGCGACGTGATTTCAGAAAACCTCTTGTGATTATGTCGCCGAAATCTTTACTGCGTCACCCGCGCGCAACCAGTACGATTGACGAAATTGCGAAGTCTTCATTTCAGGAAGTTTTAAATGATCCGTTTATCACTGACGCTAAAAAAGTTGAAAAAGTGGTTTTCGTTTCAGGCAAACTTTATTACGAACTTTTAGAAGAGCGCGAAAAAACCCGCGACCTTTCAACAGCCCTTGTGCGCTTAGAACAGATTTCTCCGTTCCCTGCCCACAGAGTTAAAGAAATCTTCCAGCAGTACACGAACGCCAAAAAGGTTGTTTGGGCGCAAGAAGAACCGAAAAACATGGGCTCGTTCCAGTTCGTTTATTTTAAATTTGCTGAATTGATGAATCAGATGGGTCTTAAATCGACATTCAGTTATGTAGGCCGCCCTGACAGATCATCTCCTGCGACAGGTTCTATTTACCGTCACAGAGCAGAACAACAGCAAATCGTTGCGGATGTTTTTAAAATTTAATTTTTAAGAAAAGGAATTACGAAAATGAAATTAGACGTCAAAGTACCGGCAGTCGGAGAATCGATTACAGAAGCAGTTATCGGCAGCTGGACAAAAAAATCCGGCGAAGCTGTAAAAATGAATGAAGTGATTATGCTTCTTGAAACTGACAAAGCTTCTGTTGAAGTCGTTGCAGAAAAAGACGGCGTTATTACGATTCAGGCTCAGGCAGGCGAAACCGTTAAGATCGGCGCAACTGTGGCGACAATTGATACGGATGCGAAAGCAACGGTATCCTCACCGGCTCCTGCTCAGCCTTCTGCGCAAGGTTCGGCTGCACCGGCGGCTTCCGGCGGCGCACGTAACACTCACCCTGACTTACAATCTCATCTTTCACCTGCGGTTCAGCGCGTGGTTAATGAAACCGGCGTAAACCCGTCTCAAGTTCAGGGAACAGGGCTTGGCGGGCGATTGACAAAATCTGACGTAGTTAATGCTTCAGCGAATGCGACTTCTTCCGCACAACCTGCTCAACAGGCTCCTGCACAGAAAGCTCCCGCACCGGCGCAGGCTCCTATTCTTCGCGGACCTTCAAAACAGGGCGATATTAAACGCGTACCGATGACAACGATTCGTAAACGTATCGCTGAAAGACTTGTACAGGCCCAGCACAACGCTGCCTTACTGACAACTTTCAACGAAGTCGACATGTCAAAAATCATCGAGATCCGCGGCAAGTACAAAGATAAGTTCAAAGAAAAATACGGAGTGAATTTAGGTTTCAACGGATTTTTCGTGAAAGCAGTTGTTGAAGCACTTAAAGCGTTCCCTGCAGTAAATGCCTGGATCGACGGTCAGGAAGTGGAATACCATAACTACTACAACATCGGTATCGCGGTTTCAACAGAGCGCGGCCTGATGGTTCCGAACATTAAAGATGCCGACCAGTATTCAGTTGCAGGTATTGAAATGGTGATCCGTGATCTGGCAAACAAAGGCCGTGACGGTAAAATCACTCCGGATGACCTTGGCGGCGGAACTTTCTCAATCACCAACGGCGGTGTTTTCGGTTCATTGTTATCGACTCCGATATTAAATCCTCCGCAAAGCGCCATCTTAGGCCTTCACAAAGTTGAAGACCGTCCTGTTGCCATCAACGGCAAAGTAGAAGTGCGTCCGATGATGTACGTGGCTTTGACTTACGATCACCGAATTATTGACGGAAAAGAAGCCGTCGGCTTCTTAGTCAAAATCAAAGAAGGTGTTGAAGATCCTGAAAGACTTTTGATCGAGGTTTAGATGACGTACACATTATTGACCGGTGCCTCTTCAGGCATCGGTTATGAACTCGCTCAGGTATTTGCAGCTCATGGCCACAATTTAATTCTTGTTGCCCGTTCAGAACAAAAACTAAAAGAACTCAAAATCCAGTTAGAAAAAGAATTTACACTCAGCAAATCCGAAGTCGTAGCTCTCGATCTGTCCAAACCCGACTCTGCTGAAAAATTATTTGAAATCACCGAATCAAAAGGCTGGACAGTCGATATTCTGGTTAATAATGCGGGCTTCGGCGATCATGGCGCATTTGTAAAATCAGATCTCAAAAAAAATCAGGAAATGATTGATTTAAATATTCTGACTCTGACAAAGCTTTGCCACCTTTATCTTCCGAAAATGATCCAAAACAGAAACGGAAAAATCCTGAATGTGGCCAGCACCGCGAGCTTTCAGCCTGGCCCTCTCATGTCAGTCTATTACGCGACAAAAGCTTACGTCTTGCATTTCACGGAAGGCTTGCACGAAGAACTGCAGGGCACAGGAGTTACGGCCATGGCGCTTTGCCCGGGCGCCACAGCCTCGGGATTTCAGGCGGCCGCTAATTTATCAAACGTGGCTTTGTTGGATACACTGAAGATTCCCACTTCAAAAGACGTGGCTGAATATGCTTATGTCGCCTTAAAGAAAAATAAAGTGGTTGCGATTCACGGCAAACTAAACTGGCTATTTGCAGTTAGCGCCGGGTTCCTTCCGCGTGCTATAGTAAGAAAAGTTGCAAAGAAACTTCAGGAAAAGCGAAACAACTAACAACTCGGTATACGAAGTGATTTGAGGATATTATGGAAGCTTATGATTTAGTGGTAATTGGTTCAGGCCCGGGCGGATACATCGGCGCAATTCGCGGAGCTCAGTTAGGTTTAAAAACAGCTGTGATCGAAAAAGACAAAACCTACGGCGGCACATGCTTAAACGTAGGCTGCATTCCTTCAAAAGCGCTATTGCAAAGCTCTGAATTTTATCATGAGGCTCAGCATGATTTTGCAAGTCACGGAATTAAACTTGAGTCTGTGAAGCTGGATCTGGCCGCGATGATGGCCAGAAAAAATAAAATCGTTTCTGACCTGACCGGAGGAATTGAATTTTTATTTAAAAAAAATAAAATTACCGGCATCAAGGGCACTGGAAAAATCATTAACGCTAATACCGTTGAAGTGACTGATGCAAACGGTACGGCCGTTCAGATTTCTGCGAAAAATATTATGATTGCAACAGGGTCAGTTCCTGTTGAATTGCCGTTTTTAAAATTCGATGAAAAGAAAATTGTTTCGTCAACAGGAGCTTTAGCTCTTGATTATGTACCGAAAGAATTAATCGTAGTTGGCGGCGGTGTCATCGGGCTTGAGATGGGCTCTGTGTGGGCGCGACTGGGATCAAAAGTAACGGTTATCGAGTACGCAGACAAAATCTGCAGTATGATGGATCAGGATTGCATTAACGTTTTAATTCGTTCTCTTAAAAAAATGGGAATGAGTTTCTTAACATCAACAAAAGTAACCGGCTCCCGCTCTGTTGGTGGCCGCGTGGAACTCAGCTATGAATCGGTAACAGACGGCAAAAAAGCATCAATCGAAGGTGACGTAGTCCTTGTTTCTACCGGACGCAAACCATACACAGACGGGTTAGGTTTAGAAAACGTCGGCGTCGAAAAAGACGAACGCGGCCGCGTGAAAATCAATGATCACTATCAAACAAATGTTCCGAACATTTTCGCCATCGGTGACGTCACATTCGGCCCGATGTTAGCGCATAAAGCAGAAGAAGAAGGCGTGGCTGTCGCCGAAATCATTGCAACCGGCCACGGCCATGTGAACTACAACACCGTTCCATCGGTTATCTATACGCATCCAGAAGTATCTTCAGTCGGAATGACAGAAGAGCAAGCGAAGGCTGCAGGAATTGAACCTGCAACCGGCAAATTCTTATTCGCAGCGAACGGACGAGCTAAAGCCCGTGGCGCTACAGAAGGATTCGTAAAAATCGTTACTGATAAAAAAACAGACCGTATCATTGGCGGCCACATCGTCGGTGCGGCCTCTTCAGAAATGCTTGGGGAAATCATCGTAGCGATGGAATTTGGCGGCTCTAGCGAAGACCTTGCAAGAAGCTTCCACTCGCATCCAACGATGTCGGAAGTGATCAGAGAAGCTGCCTTGGCCGTCGACAAACGCCAACGCCAAGGCTAGTTCATACCAAAATTAACCGGCCATTTTCAGGCGTTGAATTCTGTCGTTCAAATCCGGATGAGTTGAAAATAATTTCAAGAAACGTCCGGGCTTGCCTGAGATCTTCAAAGACGCAATAGCCGGTTGCGCTTCTTCTTCCTGCGGCAAGTTCATATTTAATTTTAAACGCTCAAGTGCCGCGATCATTTTAGCTTTTGAAGCCAACGATGCCCCGCCGTTATCAGCGCGGTACTCGCGCCATCTTGAGAAGCTGGCAACGACGATCATACCTAAGATTCCTAAAAGAATCTCACACAGTAAAACGACAACGAAATGGACTATATTTCTTTTGTCTTCAGCTACTAACTGGCTTGCGAAGAACGCGATGATGCGCGCCAGAAACATGACAAACGCATTCACCACGCCTTGAATTAACGTCATGGTGACCATGTCGCCGTTGGCAATGTGCGCTACTTCATGTGCCAGCACGCCTTCAAGTTCGGCTTCGTTCATACCGCGCATCAGGCCTGTTGAAACCGCCACTAACGAACGGTTTTTTGTCGGCCCGGTAGCAAAGGCATTCAGCTCAGCCGCCTCGTAGTAGCCAACCTCCGGCATCTTTTCAATGCCCGCTTGTCTTGCCAGGTTATGGACTTTACGAACAAGGCTACTCAGCTCGGGACTGGTTGTCTGTGGATCGATGACTTTTACGCCCATCATCCATTTAGCCATGACTCTTGAAAGAGCCAGAGAAATAAATGCGCCGCCGAAGCCCCACACCAAACAGAATATCATTAACGACTGATAATCAATTCCGTTTGCACTGAGGTACGGGCGCACACCCAGCAGATTCAGCACGATGCTGATCGTACCGATAATTAAGATGTTTGTGGCAATAAACAAAAGAACACGTTTAGCCATTTTCATGAGATATCCCTTCTTTCTTCAGAATCAATGCTGAATCTGAAATTTTACTTTTTTTAGTATTAATTAATGATGCAACGATTGAAGCGCCGATCAGCGAGGTGATAATTCCCAGTGACCATGTGACCGGAAATTTTCCGTCAAAAGCTGAATTCAGCCATACCATTTTCAAGCCGACAAATATTAATACGGCGGCTAGCCCGTACTTAATATAAATAAAGCGGTCCATTATTCCCGCCAGCATAAAATACATCGAGCGCAGGCCAAGGATAGCAAAGATGTTGGATGTAAATACGATTAAAGGCTCTTTAGTAAGAGCGAAGATCGCAGGAACAGAGTCAACGGCAAAAATAATATCGCTTAATTCTAAAAAAACCAAAGAAAGAAAAAGCGGAGTCACATATGTTAGCCCATCTTTTTTTACAAAGAAATGCTGGCCTTCAATTTTCGGATGGACTCGGAATATCTTCTTTAACTGCTTTACCACAAAATTGTTTTCAAGATCCTGCGCTTCCGAACCTGCGAAGGTCATCTTAATACCGGTGAGAATCAGTAAGCCGCCGAAGAAAATAACAACCGCGTGGTACTGCATGAGTACGGATCCCATCGCAACAAACGCCCCGCGGAATACAAGAGCTCCTAAGATTCCCCAGAACAAAATGCGGTGCTGATAAATTTTAGGGATACCGAAATAGGCAAACACAACTGCGAAAATAAAGATATTATCGACAGCCAAAGTTTTTTCGACGACAAAGCCCGTTAAGAATTCTAATGCGGAGGCCTTGGCCTGTTCATCGGCGTTAAAGCCCGGAATTGAAAGGTAGCGCTCATGAGTTGAAAATCTGTAATGGGCATAAAGATAAAAGAGATAGTTAAACGTTAACGCCAGACTGATCCAGATTCCTGTCCAGATCGAGGCTTCCTTAACGCTGACTTCATGCGCCTTCTTATGAAAGATTCCTAAATCAAGCGCAAGCACCATCAGCACGAAGGCTGTAAATCCTGCATAAAACCACCAGTAATCATTAAACGGGAATAACATGTGAATTTATCTCCTCACCATTGTCTATTATCCGTGTTCCTGATATATATCTCAAATAGATAAATAAGTTACAATTTATCACTTTAAACTATACAAGCCGGAGCGCGCATGACCCCTTGGATCAATTATCATCACCTGTTTTACTTCAAAACGATTGCCGAAGAAGGCTCTGTCTCTAAAGCAGCAGAAAAACTTCGCGTGGGGCAACCTACCCTGTCGGCCCAGTTGAAACAGTTTGAGGACACGCTTGGAGTTCAGTTGTTTGAGCGAAGCCACAAACGTTTAACACTGACAGAGCACGGCCGCGTGGCACTCGATTATTCAAAAAATATTTTTCGAATGGGTTCAGAAATGCTGGAGGTTTTAAACGACAGGCTTAAGCCGCTGAAACCTTCTGTTCATCTGGGCGCGCTTGATAGCGTACCGAAGCAGATTGTACTGGAGCTTGTCAGGCAGGCGTTTCACATTTCGCCCTGTCAGATAACACTATCAGAAGGTAAATCCGGAGAACTTCTTCGTGAACTGACCGCTCACCGTATGGATTTAGTCGTAACTAATTTTTTACCTTCAGGCACGGATGGTAAAGGGCTTTACCCGAGAGCTGTCACAAAAGACAACGTTGCTTTTTACGGTGCGCCGAAATTTAAAAAACTTAAAAAAGGCTTTCCGAAATCTGTTTCGGGAGTTCCTGTCATTCTTCCTACTTACGACAGCAAACTACGTCAGGATTTGGATCATTGGGCCAAGCTTCACCAGATTGAACTGAACATCGTAGCTGAAAGCCAGGATATCTCGGTAAAGGAATTGATGGCCGTGAATGAAATGGGTCTGATTCCCAGCGGTACTCATTCTGTCAGCAACTTGGTATCAAAGGGCGAACTCACGGAGATCGGCCCCCTACAGGGAGTTTATGAAGAAATCTATTTAGTGACGGCTCAAAGAAAGATCGAGAATCCGATCGCTTCTAAGCTTAAGAGCTCATTCTCTTTATAATTTCGCCGTGATTGCTAATCATTAACTTTTCTTATCAAAGAGAAGCATATAATTCATTATTTTTATTAAACCATCCAAGGTAGTTTTCTTTCATCAACTTCGAAAGGAAACTTATGAAACGCAGAAGCTTTTTAAAAATCGGAGCCGGTACAGCGGCTACACTTGTTGGGTTCCAGGCTTTAGCTGCCGGCACAGCTGCTAGCCAGTGCACACGTCTATTGACGCCTCGTCAGCCGGAAGGTCCCTTCTACCCGATTGTTGACCAAGTGGATACCGATGCAGACCTTATTCAGCTTTCAGGAGCGAGCCAAATTGCTGAAGGGCAAATTATCGTTATCGAAGGCCAGGTAAAAGATCAGCGTTGCAACCCTGTGCAAGGTGCCTTAGTTGAAATCTGGCAAGCCTGCCATTCGGGCCGTTATAATCACCCTTCTGACCCCAACACTGCAGAGCTTGATCCGAATTTTCAATACTGGGGAAAGGCCGTTACAGATAAAAACGGTAACTACAGATTCAGAACAATTTTACCGGGCGCGTACCCTGCCGATGACACATGGGTGCGACCACCGCACATTCATTACAAAATCTCAAAAAAGGGTTACCTAGAACTGATTACACAAATGTACTTCACCGGGAACGATGATTTGAACGCGAGCGATTTAATTTTAAACCGTCTCAGCAACGATCAACAGAAAGAAGTAATTGTTGATCTGAAGTTGCGACCGGATGTTCCGCACCCCGTTGGTGTTTTCAATATCAAAATTGAAAAATTATAACTTTTCGAACTGAGTTTTTACTGAACGGATAAAAGCTTCGCCCCGCTTTAATTTACGGAAGTCACTTTTGTATACTAAGCAGATTTTGTCGTGAAAAACCGGTGCGTCTTTTATCTGTTCCAGCTTACTGATCTCATACTGTTTCAGCACTCTGCTGGGAACAATGCCGTATCCTACGCCGTTGGCGACCATATTAGAAATCACTTCAAGGCTTCCCGATTCGATCACGCGGCTGAAGCGGTGGCCTTTCTTTTGAAGTTTACCCAAAATGTTTTGTGACTGAACCAAGTTCGTATCAACGAAAAGAACGTCTTCGTTTTTGCAGTTCTTGGAGCGCCACAGGCCCACTTCATCCTGACAGATTTCTTTAATGATCAAATCCGGATGATCGACAGGGTTAACAGCAAACGCCACATCCAAAACAGAGCTGATCACCTGCTCCGTCATGTGGCGGGAAAGTCCATGCACTAATTGAACCTGAATTTTTGAATATTGTTTTAAAAAATCAGGAAGAAATTCTTTTAATACGTATTGCGCAACTGCTGCGTGGCAGCCGAGCTTAATCAAGCCCTGCTCCACCTGCACTTCGTTAATGGCGCTTGTTTTGATCGCTTCCCATCGGGAAATCAGGTCATCTGCAGAGTTTCGCAGGTTTTCGCCTGCAGAGGTGAGCTTTAAACCTTTTTTGGATCTCACAAATAACTCACAGCCAATTTCGGTTTCAAGACGTTTCAAGCTGTGGCTTAACGTCGGCTGTGTTACAGCTAAACGTTCTGCGGACCTTGTCAGGTGAAGAGTTTTAGCAAGTTCTAAAAAATATTTTAAATCCGTTTGACTGATCATTGATGCGTCCTCATAAGCCCTTTAAAAAATCAGGGTCGGTGCAGGTGTGCGGATCCAGCTCAGCATTGGAAAATTGTTCCTGGATTTCGGTTTGGCGATTGGCAATAACACTTAAGTAGCCCGGATAGCCGTAAAGTGCGAAAGGCAAAAGACTTTTTCCGTCGTAAGAATTCGCTTTATAAGCCAGGTAAACCGGAAAAGGCTCCTGATACGCTTTAGCCCACCGCTTCGGCAGCTCTTTACGCCGCTTTGCTTTTAGTTTTTTTTCTTCAGGTGTGTCTTTCGAATTTATCACAGAAGACAAAACAAAAGATGCGGCTACATCAACAGCGTCTTTTAACTGTCCGTCTACGTCAGGTGCTTTCATTCCTGAATGAAAGTTGAAATCTTCTGACGTAAGAGATAACTCATGCTTTTTTCTTTCATCTAAATACTGGCTAAGAATTTTAACCGCTGTTTCTACACCGACATGATATCCGAGAGTGCCCAGCATTTCCTTAAAGATATGCGGGTTCACGCCTCTGACATTATTAGCTTCGAGGCGTTCTTTAATGCGATAAGCTTTATATAATCCGGTGAACTGGTCATTTTGGTTATTCTGCAGAGGCAGCAAAGCCTCACCGCTTGGTAAAACATCCTGGCCCGCGACGTACTTGATTCCTGAAATCGCGTCCATGTTGATGCGGCTCAGAAGTGCCATATAAAAAATATTTCGAAGCGGATTCTCAGGTAATCCGATCAGTGAACAGCGCTGCTCCGGGCCGGTGGGAGCCATAGATAACAGCCCTTTATTTTTAATAAGATTTGCACATGAAGGTTTGGTTGAGGCCGCTTTTTCAATTTCAGCAAGGTAAGAATTATAGTGACGGTTTACTTCCTGTACTGCAACTTCAGTTAACTGCCCTACACCCGACTCTTTGTTGACACCGAAAGAATTTAAAAAGAACCCGCTTTCAAAATCAATTTTAGGCATCATGTGTTTTGGGTTCAGATTTAAACACTCCAGCGCATCGACATAGGCATTGTAAGTTAAATTTACCAGTGCAGGTGTTACGCAAGGTTTACCGCCCGGTGTTTGCGGCGCGCCCATTTCAGAATGGGCACAGGAAGCGAAATTAAGTTTTGGCACTTGGAACTGGCGCATGCTCGATGTCACGCATTCACGAGAAAAGGTTTCGCTGGCAGGTGATCGCTCTTTAATAAGATCATTCAGCACCGGATAGATTCCGATTCTGTTTTCGTAAAACATTCTTGATTTATCACAAGCCAGTAAATCTTCAAACTCTGTCGTAGCTGAATCACTGCTGACTTTTTGAAGCAGCTGAAAAACAGGGTTACCGGCAAAGCGTTTTGGCAAACGTTTTATTTTACGTTCATTGATGGCATCAACTTGCGCTAACGATACTGTAAAAGGGCCTTGCGGCTTATTCCACTGTGGGCGAACCTTTTCAAGTTTGATAATCATTTCTTTATCATTGATCTGCTGAAGCTCGCGGTATTCGGTCGCACTGACTTCATCGCGTAGGTCTGCGCGAGATGCCAGCTCAGAAAGCTGAAGTGACGCCGGTCTTCTCGTGACCTCAGTCGCTTGACGTACACTTTCAAAACTGAATGACCATGCGACCACACCTGCTATAAAGCAAACCGCCATATAGGCCGGGTGATTAATCCATTTTTGCAGGGTTTTCAGTGTCACATGTACTCCGTTACATCTGAAAACCTATCGTCATATTTTGAGATTTAGATGACGCGACCTAAGCCCGAAACCAAATGAATTTCGAAGCTATTTCAAAATAAAATGGCACGCATAATTGACTGATTTAATTTTTGCTAGACTGATGGCTGGTTTAAAAGCTTAGAAACTGTTTCGCTGACTTTACCCATTTCAAGAGGCTTCGAGATAAAATCCACCGCGCCCAACTGAAGAGACGCCAGCCGGTTTGAACGTTCGTCACTCCCGGAAATCATACAAACGCGAACATTCATATTTTTTGTGATAACTTCTTTCAATAAATCAAACCCTGACTTTTGCGGCATGTTCACATCACAGATCAGAAGTTCTGGCTTTATCTGCTGAGTGAATAAAATATTTGAAGCTTCGGCAGCTGAGTACACCTGAAGTACGTGGTGACCCATCTTTTTTACTGCGGCAGACAGCGTATTATTAAATACGGCATCGTCATCGACAATCATAACGAGAGATTTTTCCATTAAGTTTCCCCACTGGACCTATCGTCAAAAAACAAAAAAAACTTTAACGAACCAAATTGATACCAAAACTAAACTGCTCTGCCAGTATCTCAAACCCAGCAGCTTTTAACTCCGCGCTCTTCAGCGACTTCTTTTGCGAGGTCGTAACCGGCGTCTAAGTGACGGAAGACTCCCATAGCTGGATCAGTTGTTAAGACGCGCTTCAGGCGTCTTGCAGCGGCTTCAGTGCCGTCAGCAACAATCACCTGCCCTGAATGCTGCGAATATCCCATCCCTACGCCGCCACCATGGTGTAACGAAACCCAAGTTGCGCCGCTGGCTACTAACGCCATCGCACTTAACATTGGCCAGTCACTGACAGCGTCAGAGCCGTCTTTCATCGCTTCTGTTTCGCGGTTGGGGCTGGCCACCGAGCCGCAATCCAGATGATCACGCCCGATAACGATTGGGGCTTTCACGCGGCCCTCTTTCACGAGTTGATTCAGCAGTAATCCCGCTTTTTCGCGCTCGCCATATTCAAGCCAGCAAATGCGCGCCGGCAAGCCTTGAAATTTAATTCTCTCGCCTGCCATATCAATCCACCGGATCAAATCTTTTTTGTGAGGAAAAAGCTTCTTCATTTCGGCATCAGTTACGCGAATATCTTCAGGATCTCCTGATAAAGCCACCCACCGGAAAGGTCCGCTGCCTTTGCAGAATAGCGGGCGAATGTACGCCGGAACAAAACCCGGATAGTCGAATGCATTTTTAACACCCGCTTCTAATGCGCGGGCACGCAAATTATTTCCGTAATCGAAAGTGACGGCTCCGCGCTTTTTCATTTCAAGCATACCTTCAACGTGCTTCGCCATTGATTTGTATGTGGCATCTAAGTACGCCGCCTGATTTTCTTTTCGGAATACGGCAGCTTGTTCAACGTCATAACCTTCAGGAATGTAGCCTACCAACGGATCGTGGGCAGATGTCTGATCGGTTAAAACATCAGGAATAAAATTTTTAGAAATGAGTTGGTGAATAACAGTGGCCATGTTGCCAAGAAGCGCTACTGATTTTGCTTCTTTGTTTGCAGCGTATTTTTTTACTTTGGCGATGGCCTCATCGATGTCGGTAACAGATTCATCCACGTATTTTGTGCGCAGACGTTTCTCGATACTGGCAGGATCGACTTCGACAGCCAGAACTGTAGCTCCTGCAAATACTCCGGCTAACGGCTGCGCTCCGCCCATACCGCCAAGACCGGCCGTTAAAATAATTTTACCGGCAAGACTTCCCCCAAAATGCTGGCGTCCGATCTCAGCAAAAGTTTCGTAAGTTCCCTGAATTATTCCCTGAGTACCGATGTAAATCCAAGAGCCGGCGGTCATTTGGCCGTACATCATTAAACCTTTTTTATCCAGTTCATGAAAATGCTCCCAGGTGGACCACTTAGGTACGAGGTTAGAATTCGCAAGCAAAATTCTCGGAGCATCTTCATGGGTATTTAAAACTCCGATCGGCTTTCCTGACTGAACTAAAAGAGTTTCATTATTTTCTAATTTTTTAAGAGCTTCCAGAATTTTTTCAAACGACTCCCAGTTGCGGGCAGCTTTCCCGATACCGCCGTATACGACAAGCTGATCAGGATTTTCAGCAACTTCTGCATCCAGATTATTTTGAATCATGCGGTAAGCGGCTTCTTGCAGCCAGCCTTTGCAATTAAGCTGTGTTCCTGTTGGAGCCTTAATTTTACGCGGTCCGAATGTTTTTTTAGATCCAGAAGTTGATTCCATAATTCATCCTTATTTTCGGTTGTAAAACATAGCATAATGCGGCCATTTAACAATAGAACTTACTGCTGCATTCCGACAGAAGCCGCTTAGTTGTTCACACTAAATCCAAAACTCGCTAGTCTGCTTGTTATGAAAAAAATCTGCGTGTTTTGTGGCTCTTCTAATGGCCGTGATCCAAAATATTTAGACCTGGCAAATGAAGTCGGAAGCCTTATTGGCGGCCACGGCTG
The DNA here is from genome assembly GCA_020696855.1 of Pseudobdellovibrio sp. Classification (GTDB taxonomy): domain Bacteria; phylum Bdellovibrionota; class Bdellovibrionia; order Bdellovibrionales; family Bdellovibrionaceae; genus Pseudobdellovibrio. The sequence goes on along the minus strand of JAJFMT010000010.1, from coordinate 20,675 downwards.
GGGGCTTGTTTACGGAGGCGGTAAAGTCGGCCTCATGGGAGCAGTTGCCAATGCAGTGATGGCAAAAAAACAGGACGTCATCGGTGTTATTCCGAAGTCACTTGTCAGTGCCGAGGTGGCTCATACCGGAGTTACAGCCCTTCATGTAGTCGGCAGCATGCATGAACGAAAAAAAATGATGTATGACTTGTCAGATGCATTTTTGATTATCCCGGGCGGAATGGGAACACTCGATGAAATGTTTGAAATCATCACGTGGGCGCAGCTCAAATATCACAGTAAGCCGATTTATATTTTAAATGAATTCGGTTTTTATAATTCGCTGATTGAATTTATAAATCACTCAAGCCAGCAAGGCTTTATTAGGCCTGAGCACCTTCAACTTTTCAAAGTTATTGAAAAGGTTGAAGGGCTTGCACCGATTTTTAGTTAACTATCATTATCAGTCAGGAGTATATTCAGAACTTGGTGCTGTGAAGGTGGCTGACCATCTCGCAATCTGACTTAAGCGGACTTCGTCGATGACGCCATCTAAGTAAGACCCTCCAGTCGCATTAGTACCAATTCGGAAACCCGCACCGGTATTATTGTTAAGTACCGCAGTTCCCGCAGTCCCGATCGTCCCACTTCCCTTTAAGACTCCACCCATGTAAAACCGTACAGTACCTGCATTCCAAGTTACGGCTAAATGATTAAATCCTGCAGTCAATGCTGAGATATCACTTGCCGTAAGTTTCGAACTCTTCACAATTACCGGCACTCCGGTTGGAGTTAAACTTCCTGAAAAATACAAGTACTGATTACTTGGTCCACCCTGACGGCGAACTCCAAATTCCCAGCCATATTGCCCTGAAGCACCCATTTTACTTGCGATAATCATCGCCGCACCGTTTGAGCCAGGAACGTTCGAAAACCTCACAAACGCTTCTACTGTCATTTTTGAAGTCATAGTCGCCATAGAAGCCGTGTGGCTTACGCCCAAATACTGATTGCTTGCAGCCGCTAAACCGGCACCTTCAGAAAACCTACCGGTTTGCGAAGTGGCATTTGAGAAAGTAAGCGCGTTGGCGCCCGAATAAGAACCGCTATCTGTCAGCACGCTACCGCCGTTCAAGTGGTAAAGCGCAACTGTATTACCTGCATTCTGAACCCACGTATAGGTGGCAGGAACTGCTTCCACATTTCCTGCTACATCTGTTGATCTGACAGAGAACGTGTGACTTGCGTTTGTTAATCCTGTGTATGTAACAGGAGACACGCACGGAGCATAAGCTCCGGCATCGATTTTACATTCACTTGTTGCTGTTGCATCATCAACTGTAAATGAGAATGTGGCTGCTACATAAAGGTTCGGATCTGTCGGGTTAGTTTGAATAGTTGTTAATGGCGCAACGTTATCGAAGATCCATTGAACAGAAGCTGTACCCGAATCAATTCCAGCATTCGTTTGTTTAACGGAAAGTGTAAATGTTCCGTTACTTCCCTTGCTTAATGTGAAACTGTAACTGGAATTTGTACAAGTCTGAGTCAGACTTCCAGCAGGTGACGTAACTTCGCCTGAAGTTACGTTTCCGCTCATAGTAACGGTTAAGCCTGTTTGGCATCCGCCGGAAAGCGTAAGCGTATTCGTGTTCGAACGATATGGGTTCGTTGATGGACTTAAAATAGTCGGCGTTGGCGGAACCGTGCTGTCTCTGATCCACTGCTGAGCTGTCGAGCCGGACGCGTTCGTTGCACGGTCTGTTTGCGAAACAGTAAAGTTATAAGTGGCATCACTGGCTTTCACAACTGTGAAGCTATAAGTTCCTGCCGAGCAAGTCGTTGACTGAATGTCGCTACCTGCAAGATTAACTGTAGCACTCGTTTCACATGCGCCTGCAATCATTAAATTACCTGATGCTGTGTACGGATTTGCGTTAGGATTCGTAATCGTTGGAGCCGATGGAGCGACTGTATCGCGAACCCAAACCTGAGTCGCGGGAGCCGAACTAATCTCAGATGCATTCGTCTGGAATATGTTGAAGTTGTACGTAGCATCCACAGATTTTGCGACAGTAAAGTTATACGCACCGGCATTACAAGTGACCGTCGGGTTGCCTGTAGTAATGTCAGCTGTAATAGATAAGGTTGAAGTCACTTCTGCAAATACCAAATCACCTGAAATAGTTACGATATTACCGGTAGCACATCCGCCGGAGATCGTTACGCTGTTACCATTTCTATAATATGGCGTTTCAGATGGTGCTGTGATTGTCGGAGTTGCCGGAATCGTGTTGTCACGGTTCCATACGAAAGCGAGAGAACCGGAAGTGTTTCCTGCAGCATCGGTAGAAGAAAAGTTATAAGTATACGTTGCATTCGTTGTTGCTGAAACTGTTTTCGTAAAGGTACCCAAAGCGGTACAAGTTTGTGTTGCTGATGTAGCACCGGTGATATTTAAGGTAGAATTCGCTTCGCACGTTCCTGAAATATCAAACGAACTGTCACCCGATGTAAACGGATTTTCTGCAGGAGACGTCACGGTCGGAGTCAGCGGAGCCGCAGTATCGCGGTTCCATGTCATAAAAACTGCCGTAGACGTGTTCGATGAAACTGTTTGAGTTACGGAATAATTATAACTTCCATCCGTAGATTGTGCAGGTGAAAAACTGAATGTGTTTCCTACCGTACAAGTCATCGAAGAAGAAGACGCTCCCGCCAGATTTACAGTTGCACCCGCGATACAAGTTCCTGAGATTGTCACGTTATTGCCGTTAGATAAATAAGGGCTTGATGCCGGAACAGTAATAACAGGAGGCGCTGTTTGCGCACTGACGCGGTTCCATTGATGAGATGAAGATCCCGAAGTATTACCGGCCTGATCCGTTTGTGTAACCGAGTAGTTGTAGGTCGCATCACTGCTTTCAACTATTGTAAAGCTGTAGGCGCTTGCCAAACATGTTGTTGACTGTGAATCATCACCTGTCAGATTGACTGTCGCATTTGTTTCGCAGGCACCTGACAATGTTAAATTTCCGCCGCTTGTAGAAGGGCTTGATGCCGGCGATGTAATCGTCGGAGCTGATGGGGCAACCGTATCGCGAATCCACGAACGCGTTGCAGTTGAAGAGTCTACACCTGCCAAGCTTGTTTGTTTCACGTTGAAGTTATAAGTCGAATCTGAAGACTTCGCGATTGTAAATGAATATGCAGAACCCGAACAAACTCTCGTTAAAGAACTCGCAGGATTTGTAACATCACTTGCAACAACATTACCGCCAAGAGTAACAGTTAAACCGGTTACGCAGGCACCTGAAATGACTACTGAGTTCCCATTTGAATAATGCGGATCTGCAACAGGCAAGGTGATCGTCGGAGCTGAAGGTGCAGAGTTATCACGGATCCATTGCTGATTTGTAGCTGAAGATGCATTTGAAGCGAGGTCCGTTTGCGTAACAGCAAAGTTGTAAGTCGCATCGCTAGATTTATTAACTGTAAAGCTATAGGCATTCGACGCACACGTCATTGATTGCGTATCACTGCCCGTCAGATTCACCGTAAATCCGGAAACGCACGCCCCGGCAATTGTTAAATTACCTGTGCTGTAGTACGGACTTGCTGCCGGCGTTGTAATAGTAGGCGCCGAAGGCGCAACCGTATCCCGAACCCACTGCTGAGACGCATTGGCAGAATCTACGGCAGATAAATTTGTCTGTTTGATAGTGAAGTTGTAAGTGCTGTCAGACGATTTATCGACCGTGAATGAATACGCAGAGCCTGAACATGTTTGTGTCAATGATCCTGCCGGGCTTGAAACATCTCCTGCCACCAGATTCCCGCCGATTGTAACGGTATAACCCGTTACGCATCCGCCTGAGATCGTAACTGAATTTAAATTCGAATAAAAAGGTGTGGTCGCAGGAACTGTAATTGTCGGTGTCGGTGGAAGCGAAGAGTTCCGTGTCCATTGCTGAGCTGTACTTCCGGATGCATTTCCGGCCACATCAGTTTGGGTTACACCGAAATTATAAGTTGCATCGCTGGATTTAATGACCGTGAAACTGTAAGCGCTTGAAGCACAAGTTACAGATTGCGTATCATCACCGGTTAAATTAACTGTCGCACCTGTTTCACAACCGCCTGAGATCGTTAGATTTCCGGCACTGGTGTAATTGCTAGAAGCCGGGTTTAAGATAGTAGGAGCATTCGGTACCGCTGTATCGCGCACCCACGTGTGACCGGTCGTTGCAGAGTTAACTCCCGTCAAGCTTGTCTGCATAACAGTAATATTATAAGAAGAGTCCGAAAATTTAGAAAAAGTAAATGAGTAAGCGCTGCTCGCACACGTTGTCGTTAAAGAGCCGAACGGATTTGTTACATCACCCGCAACAACGTTACCTCCAAGAGTAACGGTTAAACCCGAAGTACACGCACCAGAAATGGTAACTGAGTTCGAATTAGAATAATTAGGATTAGACGCAGGAGATGTAATTGTTGGCGCACTCGGAGCTGAAGAATTGCGGACCCATGACATCGTAACTGCAGATGAATTATTTAAAGAAGCATCTGATTGAAGAACATTAAAATTGTAAGTTGCATCTGAACCTTTTGCGACTGTAAAGCTGTAAGTTCCACCGCCGGAGCATGCCTGGCTCAACACACCAGAAGGGCTCGTAACATCACCCGCAACCAAGTCACCACCGATTGTTACAGTGTAACCTGCAACGCAAGTTCCGCTAATAACGATAGAGCTTGAAGAAGATGCAAAAGGAGAAGACGCAGGACTTGTGATCGTAGGAGCAGGAACATTGTTTGTCGGAGTAACAACTCCGCCCGGTGCAACGCCATCACTACTTCCCGTACAGGCGGTTAGAAAGGCCATTAATACCGGCGCAACCGTTTTAATATATGTTTTAAAAAATCCCTTTTTCATACACGTCCCGTATAATTATTAATCTTTACGACTATAATTATCGGCGAATCTGCCCGAAAAATAACTAAAAGTTCGACAGTTTCTCAATTTGAAACACGATGTGGACAAAAATAGACTTAGATACCGTTATAGAAAAAAACTAAGCGGCATTTAAAAAACAAGTATTATGTTTCAAGAGAACCCACACGGTCCTCGACCCGGCTTATGAGATTCCGGTTAAAAAACATCTGCAGTATCAAATTGATGTCTTTTGAAAAGACGCGGTCTTCTTTAGCAAACGGGACTTTTTTTCTGATCTCGTCGTAAACAACTTTTACTCCAGCAGCAGGTTTAAGCGGAAGAATAAGGTCCAGTGCCTGAGTGCTGCATAGAAGCTCCATCGCTAAAACATTCTGCGCATTCTTCACGATTTGTGAGAACTTTCTGGCGGCAATACTTCCCATCGATACATGATCTTCTTTTTCTGCTGAGGTCGGCATCGAATCAACACTGGCAGGATGCGATAATACTTTATTCTCACTTACAAGACTGGCGCTCGCTACTTGTACAATCATATGACCTGAGTTCAAACCGCCATCCGGCGCCAGAAACGGAGGAAGTTCACTCATCTGGGTCGAAATAAATTTCGAAATACGTTCATGCGAGATACTGGCAAGCGAAGAAATTGCGATCGAAGAAAAGTCCATCGCGTGCGCAACCGGCATCCCATGAAAATTTCCGCAGGAAAGAATTTTTCCGCTCTCTGCAAATACCAGTGGATTGTCGGTACTGGAGTTCGCTTCAGTTTCTAAAACTTTGATTGAATACTGCAAAGCCATTTTGGCTGCGCCATGAACCGCCGGCATACAGCGAAGCGAATACGCATCTTGTACACGCGGATCATTGACCGCGTGGCTGTTTGCAATCTCGCTGGACTCGCCCATCACTTTAATCAGATTTCTGGCGGTTGGAGCCTCGCCTGCATGAGGTCTAGCCGCTGAAATCAACGGGTCAAATGGTTTTCTGGAGCCGCGTAAACCTTCAAGCGATGCTGCCCCTGCAATGTCGGCGATCTTTAATAGGTCGCGCGCTTCAAACAAAGCCAGTAATCCTACAGCCGTCATGACCTGACACCCATTAATTAAAGATAGACCTTCTTTGGCTTTCAGCTCGAGGGGCTTTACATTTTTATAACTGCCACCCCACACTTCGCCTTCTCCGATCAGCGCTAGCGCTAAATGCGAAAGCGGAGCTAAGTCCCCACTCGCCCCAACACTGCCCTGCTGCGGAATAACCGGTATCACATCCTGATTTAAAAATTCTAAAATCTTTTCTACAACTTCAGTTCTAACACCGCTGTGCCCGCGCGCCAGCGTGTTCGCTCGCAAAATCATCATGGCTTTTGACTGAACTTTTGTAAACGGATCACCGATTCCCACCGAATGCGAACGGATTAAATTTTTCTGTAACTGTTCGATTTGGTCGTCAGAAATCCGCACGGAAGAAAACGCGCCGAAGCCGGTATTAACCCCATACATGATCTCACCGTTTTTTATGCGTGATTCAATGTAATCGCGCGAAGCTTTTACTTTCTTCGCCGCTTCATCCGCCAGCTTGAACTGCCCCTGGCCATGAGTCATTTCCCAGAGTGAATCAACAGTAATAGAGTTTCCATCAATTAAAAAAGTTTTCATAATCCAAAATTCCTAAATAGCTAATGCATTAACCTTTTAAGGCCACAATATTTTTTCTGTAATTTTCTACGCTTTTTTCGCCCTTGAAGACGGCGCTGCCGGCAACAAGAACGTCAGCGCCCGCATCAATGCAAACCTTTGAAGTCCCGGAAGCCACGCCTCCGTCGACTTGAATCAAATAATTTCCTACGCCTTCACTTCGCCATTTTTTAAGTGTTTTGATTTTTTCAACCTGATTTTCCATAAAGCTTTGGCCACCAAAGCCCGGCTCTACGGTCATGACAAGAACTAAATCAACAAGCGGTAAAAACGGCTTCAACTCTTCAAGAGCTGTGCGCGGGCGCAAAGTCACTCCGGGTTTACAGCCGAGAGACCTGATTTTTTCCAGGCTTTGCTTCATCACCGAAGTCGACTCTACATGCAAAGTCAGATAATCACTTCCTGCACGCACAAATTCTTCGATGTAACGTTCCGGCTGATCAATCATCAAATGAACATCCAGCGGAATTTTCGCATAAGGCTTCATCGCTTTTACAATGGGCATACCCAGAGTAATATTCGGAACAAAACTTCCATCCATCACATCGACATGAAGCCAGTCAGCACCGGCCTCAGTTACTTTTGCCATTTCGGTCTTTAAATCGGCAAAATCAGATGACAACAAACTTGGGGCAATTAAAACATTAGACAAAGTAGTCCCCCTCTTTAGCATTTAAATTTTTAACGAAGTCAGCAATACTCATACGCGGTTTTGATTCCGGCTGTACAATGAGTAATCCCAGTTGTCCCTCACCGGTTTGAATAACCAGCTCAGAGCTTCCTACACGAACAATTTGGCCCGGCTGCAATTTATCTGTGGCGCCGGAAATTAAATATGTTTTATGAATCTTAAGTCTTTTTTCTTTAATCATCACATAGGTACCGGGGCCCATATCAAATGCACGAACCCGGTTATGAATAACGGATGCAGGAAGATTCCAGCTTAACTGGCTTTCAGATTTCTCGATTTTTTTTGCGATCGTCACTTGCGATTCGTCCTGCACAACCGGCTGCAATTCACCTTTTATATACTGAACGAGATCATTCACTAAAAGCTCACAACCCAGCTTTGACATTCTTTCATAAAGTTCCGTCGCACCCATTTCAATCGGAAGTAAGATCCTTCTCTCACCTATGACTGGGCCGGCATCTAATTTCTTTACCATCTTCTGCAGAGAAACGCCGCTTTCTTTGTCTCCGGCTTCAAGTGAGCGCTGAATCGGGGCAGCACCCCTCCACTTCGGCAGTAAACTTCCGTGAACATTCACAGCACCGTATTTAAAACTGTCTAAAAATTCCTGAGTTAAAATCTGACCGAACGCAACGACGACAGCAACATCGGCTTTCCACGATTTGATTTTTTCAAATTCTGCGGGCTCGTTCTTTAATTTTTCCGGAGTAATAACTTCGATTCCGTTTTTAACAGCCAGAACCTTCACAGGTGAAGGCGTCAGCTGCAGGTTGCGCCCCGCAGGCCGGTCCGGTTGCGAAACAACTCCGACGACTTCAAAACGGGCATCATTCAGCAAACATTGTAAATGGACTTCAGCAAATGCAGGAGTACCTAAAAAGCAGACGCGAATGCGACTCATGCTTTTTCAAGAGACTTTCTTTTGGATTTACGTTCTTCTTCCATCTCTTCTTTGGTTGGATAACCTTTTTTCTTAATCTGATTTTTGATCTTATTGCTTTTTGTGAAGCTGATATGATCGATAAACAAAGTTCCTTTGAGGTGATCCATTTCATGCTGAATGCATATAGCAAGAAGTCCGTCTGTAACGATTCTTATCTCTTTACCGTCAACATCCTGCGCCTTCACTTCAATTTTTTCATAGCGTTCAACAGATTCAAAAAAACTCGGAACAGAAAGACAGCCTTCATCGTAAGTCGTCTTGCCGACCCCGTTGATAATTTCAGGATTAATTAAAATCAATGGCTGGGTAATTTTCTTTTCAAGTTCTGTACGGCTGTCATCATGACGGGATTCTTCAGGGTCACGCGGGCTGAGATCGATCACCAGCATCTGAATCGGCTTACCGACCTGAATGGCCGCAAGTCCGATGCCGTTAGCGTCATACATTGTTTCCAGCATGTCAGCCGCGAGCTTTTTCAGACTCTCATCGAACTTGGTAACAGGCTCGGAAACTTCACGCAGTAAAGGATTTGGATAGGTTAAGATCTCCAATTTCATAACTTACTTTTAGACGATTAACGTTTAGAGCGCAACAACAAGAATATCCCTAAACCGATCATAAACACGTTAGGAGCCCATGCTGCTAAAATAGGAGATAGTTGGCCATGAGTTCCCAGCGTTTGAGACGTGCTGTGAAGGATCCAGTAGGCCAAAACTAATCCCAAACAAATCCCGATATTTTTGGCCATTCCACCGCCGCGGGCCTGCCCCACGCAAAATGGCAGCGCCAGTAGACTCATTACCAAACCGGCAAGTGCAAAACTGAATTTTGAATGGAAGTCCACTTCATAGCGAATCGTATCAAGCCCGGCTTCTTTATTCTTGCTGATAAAGCGGGAAAGCTCGGCCTGAGTTAAGATGTCGGATGTTTGTCCCGTGCTACGCAGGTCATGCGCGTCCTGAGACATCACAATTGTCTTTTCCATGAATTTGTCATTTAGCGGAAAGCTTGATTCCTTATCAAAAACAGTGACGGTGCCGTGTTTCAGCAGCCACTGAGAACCGCTCATCAGAACTGAGTCTGCGGTCAGCATTTGCACCAAATCCCACTGATCATTGAAGAAATAAAGCGATAACCCCTGAGCACGGTCACCTTCGGCATTCAAAGTTTTAATATTGAAGATTGCATTCTTTGACCGGTACCAGATCTTATTGGTTTTAATTGTCTGATAGAGAGAAGGGTTTTTTTCCATCTCGCTGTAGAAGATGAAGTTCTTTTGTTTGTTAAACAGCGGCATCAATTGATCGCTCAGGTAGTACGAAAACACACCCAAAAGCGTGATCGAAACAAACATCACCCGTGAGATTCTGAGCAGGCTAAGGCCCGATGCGAAGAGCGCCACCAGCTCACTGCCCTTGTTTAAAGTTGAAATCGTCATCACTGTGCCCACCACGCAGGCAACAGGAATCATTTTGTAGATAACTTCAGGCGCAAAATACGAGTAATACTGAAGGAAGATAACACTGCTGACACCTTTGTATTTCACTAAGGTGCTCATAGCGTCGCTGGCAATGAAGAGAGTTAAAAAAATTAACAGTCCCGCTGCGAATGATCCCCAAAATAGCCCAAGTAAGTAACGGTCAATTCTCGCAAACATGAATTTATAATGCCTTGATCTTGACTCAATTGCTATTGTGTATTGTACTAAAGTAGAGCATTTGACGAATACTTTAAGGATGTGAAACTCGACTATGGCTTTACGTGTCTTACTTGCCGACGAAAGCACTACTATCAGAAAAGCCGTCCTTATGGTTCTAGCGGACTATGGACCTGATGTTAAATCAGTTCCATCGGGCTTAGATGTTTTGTCAGTTGCGAAATCTTTTGATCCCGACATTATTCTTGTCGATGTTTTGTTAACAAAAAAAAATGGTTACGAAGTTTCTTTAGAGCTGAAGTCCGATCCTTCCACTTCAAGAATTCCGATTATTTTGATGTGGAGCAACTTCATGCAACTGGATTTCACCCAGTTTGCAGCCTGCAAGGCCAACGACTCAATTGAAAAACCTTTTGAGCCCGATGCGTTCAGAGCCAAAATTGAAAATTTACTTCCGAACCTGAAATCTCATCCGCTGAAAGGTGTGCTGACTCTTCCACGTTTACCGAACATCGTTGAAGATGATGATTTCATAAAGCAAAAAACAACTTACGAATCTCTTTCACAGGAAGATAAAGACAACATCAAAGCTGTCAAAGAAGTAGTTCAGCCTAAGCCAGAGAAAAAACTTGAAGAAGTTAAGCCTGAGCCGGAAGAGCAGGATGAAGACGCGAGACCTGCGAAAAAGAAAAAAACCAAAGACGCCTCTGAAGATGAATGGGGACTTGGGAACGCATCGCAATTTGTTGTTGAAACAGAAAATTTCGGCGAATTCGAAGAAGTTAAATCCATCAACTCTCTTGATGATGAGCCAAGCCTTCAATCACAAATTAACGAACAAATTCAAAATTACATTAAAGATTCTCCGGTGGTCAGCCACCGTGCCAAAGAATCTTTAAATCAAAAAAATTATTCCGCATTCGACGAACAACTGATGCGTGAAGAAATTCGTCAGATCGCTGAACGCGTTTGCTGGCAAGTCATCCCGGAAGTTACAGAAAAAGTAGTCAGGGAAGAGCTGGCTAAACTTCTTAAGGGAATCGAAAATAATTCATGAATACTCTGGATCTGATTAAAGCGGCCATCAAAGAAGATATGCCGGCAGGTGATGTAACAACTGAATCTCTTGCGATGAAGCCCAAACAAGGCGAGGCGATCTTAAAAGCAAAAGAAGACCTTATTCTTTCCGGCGCCAATGCGTTCGAAGAAACTGTTTTGTTTTTAGAGCCGCAGGCAAAAATCAAATGGCAGTTCAATGAAGGCGATCTCATCTACAAAGGCCAAAACATCTGTGCCATTGAAGGTGACCTTATTCAAATTCTGAAAGCCGAACGTGTCGCTTTGAACTTTATCGGCAAACTCTCGGGTATCGCAAACCTGACCCGCCGCTATGTTAAAGAAGTCGAAAACACGGCGACTAAAATTCTCGACACGCGCAAAACGACGCCACTGCTGCGCGAACTTGAAAAGCGCGCGGTTCAGCACGGCGGCGGATACAATCACCGCTTCAATTTATCAGAAGCCGTGCTGATTAAAGACAATCACATTTCTCTTTGTGGCGGCATTACAAAAGCGGTTACCCGCCTACGCCAGAACTGCAATTTACCTGTAGAAGTTGAAGCCAGCACACTCGATCAGGTAAAAGAGTGTGTCGAACTAAAAGTGGACCGCATTTTACTTGATAACATGAACAACGAAATGCTGAAGATGGCTCTTGAGCTTATTCCAAAATCCATCCAAACAGAAGCCAGCGGCAACATGACAATTGACCGGGTAAAATCCGTGGCGCAATTGGGTGTTAATTTTATTTCTGTCGGCGCTCTTACACATTCGGCACCGACGGCTGACGTCAGCTTACTTTTCGACTGGGGCTTATAGTGGAAGATTCTCCGTTAAATGATATTCGCATCGGCGAGGTCAGTCACCAATGGGCCGATTCGCAAAAAATCACCTCAACTTATTTTAAAACTACCGACAGCACGAATGCACAAGCCAAGTCGCAGGCATTTACAGAAAAAGCATTCACCGAAAATTTGATTTTATATTTTGCGGATGAACAAACCGGCGGAAGAGGCCGCGGTGGCAACACGTGGTCATCAGGCCGCCCGGGCTCGCAGCTTTTATCAACATGGTCATTCCTGATTGAAGAACCGCCGCTGCCGGTGGCCTCTCCTATGATCGGCCTCGCACTTTACCGCGCAGCTCTTTCAACCTGGCCTTTTTTAAACTGGAATCTGAAAGCTCCCAATGATTTATACATCGGCGAAAAGAAAGTGGCCGGACTCCTTATTGAAACTCTTGGCCAGGGTGATGATCACCGCCTTTTAATCGGCCTGGGGCTTAATGTTCTGAGCTCACCTTCCGACATTCTCATGGCCACTGCACTTGCAAAAGAACTTGGTGCCGGCACCCCGCTACTCGCGCAGGACTGGATTTCGTTTCTTGAGCGACTGATATTTGAATTTTCAATCGCCATTCAGCTTTCTTTTGAACCGCTGAACACAACGAGCCGGGCTGGCCTGATCGCGGCGCTTAACAAACACCCGCATCTCAAAGAAGCTTACGTCAGCATCGACGAAGACGCTAACCTGAAAACCGCGCACCGCCAGATCTCCTGGCAAGAGCTGTAAAACATGATCAGACACACACTTTTTGCCATTGCCCTTGGATTTGTACTTTTCTTTCTTTATCTTTTTCAGTACACAGGCGCTTTTAAAAGCGTAACCATCAACAGGGATGAACGCGGTCCTTTCAGCGTTGTGTTCAAAGAACATACGGGCCCTTACCATAAAATTGCCGGCGTGATTGAAGAAGTAGAAAAATGGGCGCAACAAAACGGCCTTAAGTGCCGTCTTAGCTTCGGTGAATATTTTGATGATCCCCGCATTGTCGAGGAAGGGCGCCTAAAGTCCCGTGGAGGTTGCTTGATCGATCCTCTCGTGAAAGAGGAAGCCGAAAAGATCGAATTATTAAAATCAAATCTACCCGCTGACTTTAAGTTAGATGTCATTCCAAAGACTAAAGCCGTGGTGGCGCTCTTCACCGGCGCTCCCAGCATAGGACCATTGAAGGTGTATCCGGTCGCAGAAGAGTTCATCGAAGAAAACCGACTGAAAAGAAAAGGCTCCATTGTTGAGATATATGAAGTTTTCGACCGCAACAACATGCAGACGACTTACATCTGGCCAATCCAAGACTAATTCTTAGGCCTGAAGCGGCAACCCGATACGTCAAAAAACAATAGATAAATATTAGTTTTTCAGATAGCCTGATGGCGTGAAAACACAAAAAACCATTTTAATCAGCATCTTAGCCGTTGTTATTTTTATTCAACCAAAAGTTTTTGCACAGAGCACAAACAAAGACGCAGCTTCCCGATTGGATTCCAATACGGTGAAAGAAGTCGATGAGTTGTTGCAACAAAGTGCGGGCGACGACCAGCCGGCGGAATCTTCAAATGAAGTTATCAGCAAGCCGTTAACCCAAAAAGAACTTAAAAAACTGAACATCTCAGATTACTCGAAAGTTATTTCGCAGGAATCTTACAACGATTACAGTATCGTTCAGCGAAATTACATGCCGAAGTCAAACCGCACGCAACTGAAGCTGGGTTTATCTTCAGTAACGAACGATGTGTTTTACTCAAACATCGGCCTGGGCTTAGGGGTTGCTTACTACTTCAATGAAACCTGGGGCGCCGGAATCACCGGAACTTATCTGAACTCAAGCCGCAACAGTTACGCGCAAAACATCCGCGATGTTCAGCTGGTAAATATCGAAAATCTTGTGACGTTAAAAAACACTTACGGAATCAATGTTCTGTTCACTCCGGTTTACGGGAAGTGGTCTTTATTGAATAAAAAAGTTATTCCGTTTGAGCTTTACATGCAGGGCGGAGTTTCTCAGATTACGAACCAATCCAATGCTGTCAGCACAGCGATGACGGTCGGCTTAGGTCAGTTGATTTCATTGACGCGTTCATCAGCTCTGGATATCAACCTGAACTGGTACTTCTACACGACAAAAAATATCAACAACCAAGATCAATCCAACAACTCAATGCTTTTAACCGTGGCCTACTGCATGTTCTGGCCTAAACCAACTTACCGGTAACATCTATGAAATTTAAAAATTTATTACTTAGTTTTATCGTTTCATCCCTGGTTTCTTCGCTGGCTTACGCCAACATCACGCAGCTTAAGCAAGGTGTGAAGTATTACCAGCAAGGCAACTATGTAGCTGCTGCCATCACCTTTCACAACATCAGTAACGGCACGCAGTTTAAAGATGACCTGCTTGATCAGGCCAACTACTACCTGGGACTTTCGCTTTACAACTTAAAGCTTTATCAAGCCAGCAGTTACCCGATGATTAAAGTAATCAGAGCCAATTCTAAAAAATACAAATCAAAAGCCATGGAAAAGCTGATTGCCGTTTCTAACCGCCTTGGCGACCAGCACATTCTTGATTACGTTATGTCAAAAATGCAAATCAGCGATTTAGAAAAGCTGGCAGTTGACGTGTATTACTTCAAACTGGCCTCAGTCAGCTTTGAAAAAGGTCTTTTAGATCAGGCTATTACCTACCTGAAAAAGTCGATCGAAAAAAATCCGAACAATGAATCCTCTCTTAACTTGCTCGCGCTTTGCTATCTGAAAAAGAACGAAACGCAAGCGGCGGTAGATGCTTATCAAAAGCTGATGGGCGTTTATGCTAAAAAGCCTAACTACAATACTAAAAAAGGTTACACGATTCTGAATTTAGCTCGTGCCTACTACCAGGGTAAAAACTTTGATGATGCTGCTGAGTACTACCGCGGTATCTCAAAAGACAACTCAGCTTACCGTGAAAGCTTAACTGAGCTCGGCTGGACTTACCTGCAAATCGGTAAAGTGAAATCTGCATTGAGTGTTATTCAAACTCTTCACACGCCCTACTATGAAAATTACTTCGAACCTGAATCACTTGTCCTTCGAGCCATCTTGCTGAATTACATGTGCCAGTTTGACGAGGCTGAAAAAGCAGTTAAAGCGTTTAACGACAATTACGAAAATACTTTAGAAGTGTTAGCGAACTGGACAGCTCAAACAATCACAGTTGCTGATGCCATTGCTGAGATCAACTTCGCAACTGAAATCCTGAAAAGCGAAGGCCCTAATGCCACTGCTGCTTTGAATACTTACCGTGGTAAAATCCCGTTCAAGGTTACACGCTCAGTTCTGAAGGACTACCGCATGAAAGGTCTTTACGACACTTTCATTATGGTTCGTGATGAACAAAAGAACGCAAAACGGTTCTTCGGTGGCCAAAACACACTTCTTAATCCGTTCCTGGATAAGATCTACGCGGGCCGCTTAAATTACTTCAAGAGCCAGTTAGCAACTAAGTACAATCAGGTTATTTTGTCTCTGGAAAAAAACATCATGTACTACAATCAACAGATCAAGTTCGTGAACTACGAGATTCTTGAAGCAAAGAAAAGTCAGCTGAGACTTAAAATCGCAAAAGACGAAAGATCAACAACAGCTGAAGATCAAAACCGCAGTTTCTATATTAAAAATGGTTACCGCTACTGGCCGTTCCAGGGTGAATTCTGGATCGATGAAATCGGAAACTATCAGTACTTAGGAGAAAATCGCTGTGAACAAGAATAATATTTTAATCGCATTATCCGTATCGTTCTTGACCGCTTCATTTGGTTTCGCACAAACGTCGCGAACTCCGGCGCAAACGCAGCCGGCTCAGACAGCTCCGAAAAAACCGGCGGCCTCTACGGCAAAAAAGAAAATCAAACTTGATTACGAGAACGAAACAGTTATGGGTGCCTACGATGTACCGGATGCATCTTTCATCAACTCGCGCAAAATGATCAAATATAAAGAGTTATTCAACAAGAGAACCAATTTCATTGAAGAAATTGATGCCAACAAAGGTCTTTTTAATGAGTACTAAAATGAAAAGCTTATTAGCGTTGTTATTAGTGGCGTGCCTGGTTCAGCCTGCACTCGCTCAGTCGAGTGATACTGAGATTCAGGAACAGCCTGAACAGGAAGACGCTCCCCCGCCACAAGAAGTAAAAATCGATGAAGATGAGCTTCCGGGAGAATCGGTTGTTCCTAAAACTGATACTCTTCAAAGCGTTATTAACAAAAAAATCAAATTCACAAAAAAGTTTATGCTGACCGCATCGGTCGGGTCAGTGCTTGATGAACCTATCGTGAATTCAAACTACGTCCTGGGCAGATTTTCATATCACACGAACGAGGACTATTCTTTCGGTATGGGTTTAAGATCACGCTTCGGCGGAAGAACCGACTACTCTCAGCAGCTTTATGAAGGATCTGCACAGCTTGAGTTTGAAAGAGCCCCTGCGCCGACTTCAGCTCACTTCTTATCTTTCGGCTATACCTTTTATTACGGTAAAATGAGCTTCGCTAAAAATGCAGTTATCCCTGCAACGACTCGTTTAGATGCAGACGCAGGTTTGCAACGAATCGGGACAGCCGATAAACCGTTCATCCAAGCCGGCGTTACACAGTCATTCTTTCTCAGTAAGATGTTCGCGATCGGTATTACATACGGTCTCAGCGTGGCACAAGGAGTTGACCCAACTTCAGTCAACATAAGATCGACACAACCGAACCCTCGTGAGTCTGATTTCTCAGATAAGTTACAGTTCAACCAGTACCTAAGCGCCAATCTATCAGTTCTTCTTTAATAAAATGATTTAGGAATGAGATTTCGTCTCATTCCTAAACGTCGACCTTCTAGTTAAATTTTAAAAGTTAAACAGTTGTAGAACTTCAACTCTCACCTGCGGCGTTTTAACAGGGCACGCCACTTGCTTTAATGTCTACTCAGGTGGGAACAATGAAATCAATCGTACATACAATTAATCTGAAGCCTCTGTTGATTTTATCAATCGTAGTTGGTTTTCAATCTTGTAATAAAATTAAAATCCAAGGTGTAGATGAATCAGGTAATAACGCCGGATTCAGCACTGACGAGTTACCTAATAATAGTGAAACTCCGGTTAACCAGCCGCCAGCTCCGCCTTCTGATGACAATAATGACTCTAGCGGTACTCCTGATGAGCCTGTTATGAATCCACCGGTATCTGAACCTCCAGTTTCACAACCACCGGTATCAGAGCCTCCGACTACTTCTAATCCTCCTGGTAATGACAATAACAATGGTAACGGCAACGATGATAACAACGTTGACCCTTCAAACCCGGGTAATGGTGGCCCTAGCACGCCTCCTGTAGTTTCTGAGCCGCCATCTTCAGAACCTCCTACATCTCAGCCTCCGGTTAGCGAACCTCCAACATCACAACCACCAGTTGTTTCTGAGCCGCCAGTTTCACAGCCTCCAACTTCTGAACCGCCAGTGGTTTCTGAACCTCCGGTTTCTCAGCCGCCGACTTCACAGCCGCCGGTTGTTTCTGAGCCGCCAGTTTCACAACCTCCGACTTCTCAACCGCCAGTGGTTTCTGAACCTCCGGTTTCACAACCTCCGTCTTTGCCTCCTGTTGTTACAAACCCTCCGGGCAGCGATGACGATGACAAATGCGTTGAGTGGGCTCAAGAGAAAAAAGAAACAATCGAAAAATCATGCAATGGTAAAGGCCATGGCGTTACGGGTGACAAAGGTAATGGTAAAAACAAATCTTCTGCCAGCGCCGTATCTTTTAGCTCTGGTAACGATAAACCTAAGTGCCACGTTAAAGATGACGAAGTCGTTGATCCGGATGCAGTTTGTTCTATGAGTGCAAAACAGAAAAAAGCGATCAACCTGCTTAACAACTTCTTGTCAGTCTTCGGTATCCGCGGCTTTACAGTTATCTCTCCGGATACTATCGGCAAATCTCGCTTAGACAGCGTTGAAGATGTTCGCGGTCACTTAATCATCTGTAACATGGCTATCGATAAAGTTGAAGATACACGCGGTATGCTTTCAATCGTAAACTCTGAAGTTAAAGATTTAAAAAATCACCGAGGTGCAGTTGTTCTTAAAAACACAAAAGTAGACAGCTGTTCTGATATTCGTGGTGTACTTGCAGTTATCGGTGATTCAGTTTGCCGTAACGTTGAAAACTCAAAAGGCAGTATCCTGGTTAACAGATAGTATTAAAAATAATTACTGATTACAATTCACAACTTTTAAGGTCACAAGAGCAGTGCCGGTCGAAACAAACGCCTGAGCACTGCTTCCGTTTACAAGCAAACTCAAATTACCGGTAATCATCGCATTTTTGCCGCAGGCAGATTCGGCTATAACGCCATCTGCTTTTAAATTTTCGATAACAGATGAATCTTCATCGGTAACTTTAATATCAAAGTTCAAAGGGGTTGAAGATGAACCCACAATACCCATACTTAAGCTGGTCTTAACTTCTGCGCCTTTATAGGCAACTAATCGGACTACCTGGGATAAGTTGATGAGTTGTAATTTTTCATTTGGATTCAGGCTAACCGGCAAACGAAGGTTACAGGTTTTACGTTCAAACGCCGCCCCGGCTTTTTTATTTATTTTCGCGCGAATGGGTAAAGCGTAGCGGCCATCCGAATTACTTACAGGGATCAGCTTCGACGAACCAAAGCAGCCATTGCCACCAATAACCAGGTCACCTAACTGCATTGAAAATGCGGGAAGAACAAACAAAACGCTTAGAGTAAAAAGAATGGATTTCATAAAAAAATGCCCCTGAAACCGAAAGTCCGGCCGGGGGCATTTTTATCAAACTTTAGAAAATTCTTAAAGCTTAATTTGCTGTCGTAGGTCTGATCATGTCAGCAGAAGTAACCATGATCTGAGGGCGAGCACCTGACTTGCCTTCATATTTTGTAACTGTTCCAGTAACTTGCACACCTGGTTGAGTCGTGTACCAGTTCATTTTAGCCTGGATATCTGCACCTTCAACTTTTGCAAATTTTGCAAAGTCTTCGGCTTTAACAACAACAGAAACGTATTTTCTGTAGTCAGTATGGAAGTTAAGGAAACAAATGTCTTTTTCACAGTGAGTTCCTACGATTTTACCTTTAACTGTTTTCTGAGTGCCGGCATCTGCTACAGTTACTTTATCGTAAGAAACTGCAGTTGCATCAGCAGGTTTCAAAGCCGCGCCTGTAGTTGTCGCTGCCGTAGTTGCCGCAGGTGTTGTTGCTGCTGCACCTTTTGTTGTTGTCGTTGTTGTTGTCGTAGTTGCTGTTGTTCCCGCAGCTAAAGCCACAGTAGAAGCAACGATAACTAATGCGAAAGAAACTGATTTCATAAAAGTTCTCCTTAAATTGTTTTGTTGAACTGTTTTTAATGAACTCAGAAAATATGTCACCGCGAAATGTTAATTGCAAACAATTTTACATTTCGCCACTAGCTATGAAAAAGTCTCTTAATCTTTGATTTCAAATTCCATTTGAACTTCCGCATGGACTTTTATCTGTCCACTTGAAAGTTCAGTGGGAGCCGATCTGTCCGCCATCATCATCGCTGCTTTTTCCATCATTGGTTGCGGAGCTTGAACCGTAACAGAGTTATTTTGGATTTTATGAGTGGCCTTTATTGTCACTCCTGCAGCCTTAGCCAGCTCAGAAGCCCTTTCCTTAGCGGCTTTCACGGCTTCCTTCAGAATTTCTTTTTCGGTTTGAGCCTTTTGGTCTGAATCCCATGAGACACCATTGACGTTCACGCCAGAAATGTCACTCGCACTTGTTACGATCTGATCAAGAAAATCTCCAGCTGTTCCCACACTGCGGTAAGTGATTGAAAAACTATGGCTAACTCTGTAACCGACAATTTTATTTGTCTGGTTTTTTTGATCGTAAAAATATTCCGGATACACATTATAGCTGTCGGTTTGAATATCTTCTTTTTTGATTTTAAATTTTTCCAGGCTGTCTTTAAGTTTATTAAACTGACTAGCCTGAAGCGACTGCGCTTTTTTGGCATTTGATGATTTTGCCCAGGATTCAATTCGCAAAATCAGCATATTAGGTTCGATGCTTTTCTCAGCTACGCCATTGACCACGATTAAATGAAGATCCGCTGCCGGTGCTAAAACCGGCAGCATGCCCAGAACCAATACTAAAACCGATAATTTCAATTTAAACTCCGCGGATCAGATTCAATGCAGAGCCGGCTTTAAACCATTTAATCTGCTCGTTATTGTAAGTGTGCTTAACTTCGATGTTATCCACGCTGCCATCAGCATGTTTCGCTTCTAAAGTTAAATTCTTACCCGGAGCCAGATCTTTTAAACCACGGATAGTCAGTAAGTCTTTTTCCTGAATCTTGTTGTAATCAACAGGGTTAGCAAATGTAAGTGCCAACACCCCTTGTTTTTTTAAATTCGTTTCATGGATACGCGCGAATGATTTGGTAATAACCGCAGAGCAGCCTAAAAAGCGCGGAGACATCGCCGCGTGTTCGCGCGAAGAACCTTCACCGTAATTTTCATCGCCGATAATCATCCAGCCTTTTCCTGCTTTTTGGTATTCACGTGCAACCTGAGCGAATTCTTTTTTCTCGCCTGTTAACTGATTTATACCTTTACCGATTTCACCTGCGATAAACGCGTTGTCTGCGCCTAAAAGCATGTTGTTTGAAATATTGTCTAAGTGACCGCGGTAATTAAGCCATTTTCCGCCCGGGCTGATATGATCTGTTGTGCATTTCCCTTTTGCTTTTGCCAAAACCAAGTGACCTACGAAATCTTCACCGTTCCATTTTGTGAATGGTTGTAACAGTTGTAAACGGTCAGA
>JAJFMT010000078.1 GCA_020696855.1 Pseudobdellovibrio sp. | reverse complement strand
TTTTCCTGTTCGAAAATCAGAATCGCTTTTTTGGTTCCGAGCTTGTTGGCTTTTTCGAGTTTCTTTTTGAAATTACCAGTAAGAAAAACTTCACTGTACTTTCCGCGGCTTCTTAAGCAGCTGGCGATTTGCACGGCTTCGGCCAGGGCCTTTTCACCGAGAGCAATAATCGAAATAGGGGCCTCAGCGCCGGTTGTGATTTGTGAACCACAAAGGTCTGCAAGGCGGTCGACCCCCGCAGCCCAGCCAACGCCTGCGGTTTTAGGGCCGCCCAGCATTTCTGTTAATCCGTCGTAACGTCCACCTGATAAAATGGCAGACTGTGCGCCCAGCTCTGTCGTGGTGAATTCGAAAACGGTGTGGCAATAATAGTCTAATCCGCGCACCAGTTTGGAATTAATCTTATACGGTATTTTTAATTTATCGAGACCCGCCAAAACATCGCTGAAGAATTTTTTTGAAGTGTCGTTCAGGTAATTTTCCATCAGCGGGGCGTCGGCTACGATTTTTTTATCGCCTTCGTCTTTTGAATCCAGAATCCGCATCGGATTTTTTTCAAATCGAACCTGTGAATCTGCTGACAGTTGCGATTTGAACGGCGTTAAGTAATTTACTAAAGCGGTACGGTAAGCGTTGCGGGATTCAACATCGCCTAATGTATTGATTTCAAGAATACAGCGCTCAGATAATTTTAAATTTTTTAAAATCGTCCAAGCCAGATCCAGGCATTCAACATCGGCTAACGCGGATTCTAATCCTAACACTTCGACGCCGAACTGGTAAAACTGGCGGTAGCGGCCTTTTTGCGGCCTCTCGTATCTGAACATCGGCCCGTAGTAATAAAGTTTTAACGGAACATGCTGGGCTAAACCTTCGCTGATAAACGAACGAACAACTCCTGCGGTACCTTCAGGTCGTAACGTGATGGAATCGCCTCCGCGGTCGGTAAAAGTGTAAGTCTCTTTGCTGACAGCATCTGAGGTTTCTCCTAATGAGCGGTGAAAAACGTCGGAAAACTCGAATATAGGGGTTTCGATTTCCTTAAAGCCGTAATTTTTGGCAGTTTTGTAGGCGGTTTCGTCGATTAAGCGGAAAGTTTGTTTAAGTTCAGGTAATAAATCGCGTGTGCCGCGTACGCTTTGATATTTACTCATAGGAAAGTAAAGCATAACCTATTCGTCCATCATAAGGCAAAGCATTGGTGCTATATTTTGTTTTGGATAATCCGGAGCTGATATGAAATGGGTTCTAGTCGCATTATTGGTATTTTCGGGCGCAGTAGGCGCAGGCGTTTACCTGCTGAAAGGCAGAGGCACGGGCACCGGTATTGAGATCGACTGGCGTCAGTTAAATCAATTGGACTACATCACAAACACCGCACCTGATGAGTTGAAAAAAATCGACGGGCAGCTTGTTAAAATTCCGGGCTTTATGGTTCCGCTTGAAGACGAACAGTCGCGAGTAACCGAATTCTTATTAGTGCCGACACCGACAGCGTGTATTCACGTTCCGCCGCCGCCACCGAATCAGATGATTTATGTAAAAATGAAAGAAGGGGTTGAGGCGCGGCCGGGTGCCCCGATCTGGGTGTACGGTAAATTCAGTATCACCACTCACAAATCTCAGTACGGCGATGTTTCTTTCGGGCTTGAGGGCGATGAGGTCGAAGATTACCGATGAGCTCAGCTATTGAAATCAGTAATTTAAAATTTTCTTATGGCCAGCATGCGATTCTGGATATTGACGAGCTGAAAGTAAAAGCCGGAGAGATCGTATTTTTATATGGCCCAAGCGGTTCGGGAAAATCAACCTTGTTGGAACTGATTGCCGGAGTGTTGCGTGCGCAAGGTGGAGTTTTAAAAATCGGAACGCAGAATTTAGCCGAGCTCGACAGTGCAGGGCTTGATAGTTACCGCGCCGGCAATGTCGGCTACATTTTTCAAAGTTTTAATCTGATTCCTTACCTGTCAGTGATGGAAAATATTTTACTTCCGTTTTTATTTCAGAAAACTCAGCCGGACCTGAACGAAGTGAAAAATTTAATTTCGGATCTGGGTTTAAAAGATCACATCAATAAGCCGGTTACGGAGTTGTCGGTGGGTCAACAGCAGCGCGTGGCTGTGGCGCGCGCTTTAATTAAAAAACCGAATATCATTTTAGCTGACGAACCCACTTCAGCGCTTGATTATGATCACCGCGAAAAATTCTTAAAAATACTTTTTGATCTTTGCCGTAAGAACAATACAACTGTGTTGTTTGTCAGCCATGACCGCAGCATTGAAAAACTTTTTGACCGCTCGATCAGCTTGATTGAACACAACCGTGTGCAGTTTTCACCGACGGAGGTTTCATGACTACTGAGTACTCCGGTAAAACCTCCGGTGAAATCTCATGGCTGAAGCTTGCCATGAAATCGCTGGCGAACCGAAGACTATCAACTTTACTGACTGTTTTTTCTATGACCTTAAGCCTTGTGCTTTTAATGACCGTAGAAAGAGTGAAGCGTGCGGCTCAGGACGGTTTTACACAGAGTATTTCAGGTGTGGACCTTGTTGTTGGCGCCAGAACAAGCCCGCTGCAGGTGATTTTGTTTTCTGTCTTTAATATCGGGCAGCCTTCGCAGAATGTTTCGATTGAAAGCTTCAATCAGATCAAGGCCCGTCCTGAAGTGGAATGGACTATTCCTTACAGCCTGGGCGACGGGCACCGTGGCTTCCGTGTGGTGGCGACGAATTCAGATTTTTTTACGCATTACAATTTTCGTTCAAAAGAAAAAATAGAGCTGGCGGAAGGTTCGCCTTTTTCAGGCTATTTTGATGTTGTGATCGGCGCAGATGTGGCAAGAACTCTTGGCTACAAAATCGGTTCGCCGGTTGTTGTGGCGCACGGGGTGACCTCAGGCCCGGCCATTCAAGAGCACGAAGACAAGCCGTTTAAAGTTGTCGGTATCATGAAGCCGACGGGCACAGCGATTGACCGCGCACTTTACATTTCGCTTGAGGGCATGGAAGCCATTCACGTGGACTGGCAGTCAGGAAGTGCTCCGGCGATGGGAAAAGAAATCAAAGCGGAATCGTTAACGGCTGAAATGCTTCAGCCGAAATCGATAACTTCTTTCTTTTTGCGCACGAAAAACCGCATTGAGATTTTAAATCTTCAGCGGTGGATTAACGAATACCAGGAAGAGCCGCTGATTGCCGCGATTCCCGGTGTGGCGCTGTCAGAGCTGTGGAATTCCCTTTCGATCATTGACCGTGTGTTAAAAGGTATTTCGTTTTTGGTTATGCTGGTCGGGCTTTTTTCGATGCTGATTGCGATTATGACTTCACTGAATGAGCGACGGCGTGAAATGGCCATCTTGCGTGCGCTTGGGGCTTCGTTAAAAAATGTTTCAGGATTAATTCTGTTTGAAACATTGATTTTAACAACCAGCGCGATTTTGCTGGCGTGTTTAATTAAAATTATTCTGGAACTTCTGTTAGGGCCGTGGGCGCAATCGAATTACGGCCTTTACCTGCAGGGCGCTGTGTTTTCAGCCAATGAAATATTTTATATCACGATCATGTTCTTCAGCGCTTTACTGATCAGCTTGGTTCCTGCCGTACGTGCGATGCGCTCGGCTTTAAAAGACGGATTAAGCTTAAAGGTGTAATGATGAAGCCGGAAAAAAAGAATTACATTACACCTGCCGGATTCGAGAGGCTCAGAAAAGAATATACTGACTTGCTGAATGTAGAACGGCCAAAGACAGTTGAAGTGGTGACCTGGGCGGCGAGCAACGGCGACCGTTCCGAAAATGCCGATTACCAGTACGGAAAGCGGCGCTTAAGAGAGATCGACAAGCGTTTATTCTTTTTAAAGAACCGACTGGAAGATGCAGAGGTCATTGATCCGGCTACATTGAAGTCGGACAAGGTGGTTTTTGGGGCGACGGTCAGTTTAGAAAATGAAGACGGCGACATTTTGACTTATCAAATCGTTGGTGAGGATGAAATTGATATTAAGCAGAAGAAGATCTCTTGGCGGTCGCCTTTGGCGATGGCCATTCTTGGGCGCAAGCTTGATGATGAAGTCAAAGTCGCTAAGCCCAGCGGCGATGAGCTGATGACCATAGTTGAGATCGAATATAAGTAAGTCCCGCCGCGCGGTTTTCCTGAATTCCTTAAGAAGACTTTTCCTTTGAAAAAACACTTCGGGCATCCTTGCCCTCGCCGAAACTCAGACGAATTTGGCAGATGAGCTTGCGTTCGCAACCTCATCTGCCAAATTCGCCTGAGACGCGTCACGCTTTTCGGAGTGTTTTTTCAAAGGAAAAGTCTTCTTAAAGGAATTCCGGAAAGCCGCTGCTCTTTCTTAAATAACTTATGGCGTCTAGGTTCATTTTTGTTGTCACTTGCTTCGCCTATTGTAGCCTTTTAACCGAGGGGATCTTTCATGAAACTTTTTGTTTTTTCATTCTTTATTTCTTTAAATTTAATGGCTCAGGATATGCCGTATCTCGATACTGACTTCGGTTGTACTGAGCGTGCGGATGCTGAACGTTATGTTCAGGATTTTAATATTGATGTTCAGTCATTTGGTGGAATGGAACTTTGTAACTCGCAAGTTGATACGAAAAAATTATTGAATGACTTAGAACTTCTTGAAAAAGGGCGCTTTGATGCTGATGGTTCTAATAAATTTATTAAGGGTTTTGTTCCTGCGACCAATTATTACAATTGGATGAAAGGTGAAACCCGTGGTGTTGAGCGTGGGCAGGATGTACCTTACGCAACGGCGTACAACTCTGGCGGTTATTTCACGATGCAAGACGGGTGGGCGAAGCTTTCTACATTGGGCCGCGTGGGCACGATTGTTCATGAAGCCCGTCACACCGGTGGTTATTACCACATTCAGTGCCAGCAAGGGCCTTACCAGGGAACTTCTGTTTCAGGCTGTGACCGCGATTACAATTATGGCGGCTCACACGGTGTAGAAATGGAATACTATGCGCGCGTTTCTGTTCACGGAAAGAACTTTCACCCGGTTTATAAAAAAATGGCGCGCTTAATGGCGATCGCCAGAAGTAATATCTTTTTCAATACGCCGATTTTAAAAACGCGTGAAGCCGTTCTTGCGCTTTCGCAGGACCGCGGCCGTGCGGAACTATTTGATAACGGGCAGTGGATCAACCGCGAAGTCCCGTCGGTTGCAGGCCGTTTGAAAAGAACAAGTTTTGGCGCAGTTGTGTTTGACGGGGTTCGCGCTTTCGCAGTTGAGCTTTATCAGAATTCAGGTTTCAGAGATTTAGTTTCTGACACGTATTCGTATTATAAATTACTTCGTGAGAATGACAGCTCCGTCAAAGACTTCGAGGAATTTGATTCGGGTGTAAAACGCTATGTTGTTCGCATGATGGAAAATAAATTAACTCCTTACGACTTTCCAAACGGAAAATGGGGACGTGATGTGGCTCTACCTTTCAGTTTTGCGAAAGCTTCAACAGCGGCTCTGGGAAAGGCTCAAACAGGGCTTTACTTAGTGAGTACATCGGGTGAAATTTACAATTACCAGCCACAGAATCAGCGTATAACGAATACGGGCCTTACATGGGGCCTGGACCACAAAGAAGTCATTGTCTATAAAGGCCAAAATCTTGTATTAATGAATAACGGCCAGATTTTCGCAAGCACGGCTTCAGGTTTAGAGCCTTGGTCAGAAGCGAAGAATCTGTACTCAGATTTAGTGACAACGCCGGTTTACGATGGATTTGAGGTCATCAAGGAATGAAAAAAAAGCATTACATATTTTTCGCAGCAGTAATCGGAATGGCTCTGTTTGCCCAGTATGATATGGGTAAGCGTTTAGACCGCATCCGTACAGTCAGAGACGCAAAAAATGCAGCAGTACGCGCGCAAGAAGCAACTGCCAAAGCTCAGGCTGAGGCCGCAGTAAAAGCGTTCGGAATTCCCACTGAAGAGTTCGTGGCGAAATTTAAAACTGAAGCGGGTCAAATCGCAAAAATTCAAAATAATCCGGAAGCTGTTCAGGCTCGCATGCAAAAGCTGGCAGATGAAATGAATTCAAGACACGTAGAAGGTCTTTACGAAATCATTTCTGACGATAAATCAAATGCAGATGAAAGAGCATTAGCGGTTGAGCTTTTAACTTTAAAAAACAACACTGCATCTTTGATGGCTTTACAAAATTTTGTGGCGAACACAAAAAATATCAACGGCGAAAAATGGGATCATAAAAAAGAGTTTGAAACAGTTCTGAGAGCCCAAGCTGTTGAAGGTATCGCCGGCTACCCTGAAAAGGAAATTGCGATTTCGACACTGAACTACCTTCAGCAAAGAGTAGATCAGAAGTTTTTAAATGACCGTATCAGCCGCGCCAGTATGAACTTATTGTATAACGACAATAAGAACGTCACTCAGCAGGACGAAGAAGCATTAAAAAAGCTCGTTGAATAAACGGGCTTTCGCTTCTTACTTAGAATCCTTTTTCTTTCTATCTTTAAATTTTGAAAAGAAGTTACGTTTTTTCTTAAACGGGTTGTGTTTTTTGTCTTCGCGTCTTTCCATCTGCGCTTTGGCTTTGCCTTTAGACAAAGTATGCGCGTTCTCGACTGCATCTGAGTGATAAGGATGATCGCGCATAACCTCGATTTTTTGACCGATGGTTTTTTCGATATCGCGGATAAACGCTTTTTCTTCTACATCGCAAAATGAAATCGCAATTCCGCCAAGGCCGGCACGCGCCGTACGGCCGATGCGGTGAACGTAGTTTTCAGCAACATTAGGTACTTCGTAGTTAATGACGTGCGTGATGGCGTCGATGTCGATACCGCGGGCGGCGATATCGGTTGCGATCAACACTTGAATTTTATCATTTTTAAAATTCTCTAAAGCGCGCTGACGGGCGTTTTGTGATTTGTTGCCGTGAATGGCTTCAGCCGGAATTCTATTTTTACTTAAAATATCCGCTACGCGGTTAGCGCCGTGTTTGGTGCGGGTAAAGACGATCACTTTATAAAATTTCGGGTCTTGCAGTAAGTGACGAAGCAGATCGCGCTTTTTAGACTGTTCAACGTACATCACGTATTGCTCAACACGCTCTGCCGTTGATGAAACCGGGTTAACAGCCACGTGAACGGGGTTCTTCAGCATGGTGCTGGCAAGCTTTGTGATTTCTGCAGGCATTGTTGCTGAGAAGAACAGTGTCTGTCTCTGGTGCGGAAGTAAGAACAAAACTTTTCTGATGTCATGAATAAAACCCATGTCGAGCATGCGGTCGGCTTCATCCAGAACAAATGTTTTAACCTGGGTTAAAACTAATTTTTTTTGTCCGATTAAATCAAGCAGACGGCCCGGGGTTGCGATCAAAACATCAACGCCGTCTCTTACAGCGTGAATTTGCGGATTGATACCAACGCCGCCGTAAACAACTGCGCAGTGAAGTGAGGTGCCGGCTGAATAAGTTTTGAAGTTTTCATAGATTTGTAATGCTAACTCACGTGTCGGAGTCAGAATCAGGCAGTTCACATTTTTAGGACTCGGACGGTAGCGGCTCTCAACAATTCTTTGTATGATAGGAAGTGCGAACGCTGCGGTTTTTCCTGTGCCTGTTTGAGCACAACCTAAGAGGTCTTTGCCTTCAAGTAAGTGAGGAATGGCCTGTGCCTGGATAGGTGTCGGTGATTCGTAACCGGCTTTTTTAATCGCAGCCTGGATTACAGGTAATAATGGCAGTTCGCTGAATTTGAGAGTGGAATTTTGTTCTGTAGTCATTGGGGCGTAACCTAGCGCCCAATGAGACCTTTGTCTATATAAAGATGCCTAGAGCGGGAATAATAGGGCTGTTCTCGGCCACAGGACTGTTATAGTCTGAATTTATGAGTGGCTCTCATCATCACCATCATGAAAATTGTGATCACCATCACAGCCCCGTTGACCAAAGCGGCGGGTTGAAGCCTGACCGCATCTTTAAAATCGGAATCACCCTGAACCTGCTTTTTGTGTTTGTTGAAATCTACTATGGCTACGTTATTGATTCTCTTGCGCTTGTTTCAGATGCTTTTCACAATTTGACTGATGTGTTTGCGCTGATGATCGGGTGGCTTGGTTATGAGTTAACAAAAAGATCGGCCGCGCAAAAATATTCGCTGTGGGCAGCGCTTTTTAATTCGAGCGTGCTGTGGCTTGGCTCTTTCTGGGTTATTTATGAAGCTATTGAGAGACTGCAAAATCCTGAAATGCCGGTAGCGAAGGTCATGATTATTGTGGCGTCGCTCGGATTCGTTATTAATTTTATTTCGGCAAAATTATTTCATAAAGATCATCATCATGACCTGAATATGAAGTCGGCCTATCTTCACCTGATGGCCGATGCTGCGATTTCTCTTGGTGTTGCAGTGGCCGGTGTGATTATTTATTTTTATTCTATCAGCTGGATCGACCCGGCGTTCAGTATTATCATTTCCGTTGTGATTATTTACGGTTCAGGGAAAATTGTTCTCGAATCTCTTAAGAAATTGCGCCAATAAAAAAGAAGCTGCAAAAGCTCCGATTTTCAATTTTATATTTAAGTAAACTAATTGCCCGGGTCAGCTGCAGGTGGCGGCGCGGAAGGGGCAGTTGCTGCGGGTTCTGTTGCTGATGCAGCAGCTACCGGAGTCTTCTTTTTTTTCGGAGGATAAAGGGTTTCCCAAACGTGTTTGTACCAGCGGTCACCGCGGTTTTTTACCAGCTCAAAGCTTTTAGCCTGATAGGGCTCTTTAAAAAATATCAGATAGCGGCTTCCGGTTTTAAATTTAGGCGCCAGTCTGCAGTCAGAACCGATTTTTGTTCTCGCAGTTGTAATGTCATCCCAGAACGCCTGCGCTTTATGACCTCCGAAGTCGGTTTCTTCGCCGGAGTAGTCAACAGGAGTTCCAAGAACTGTGAAGTCTTTTCGCTTTTCACCTTTGAATGTCTCTATCACTTTGAAACTAAAGGCTTCGTCTTCGGTCGAATAGGATGTGGCTTCAGCGTAATAGATGTCAGGTGTCGATTTGATCATGTTGTAAATGTAACGGACCGGATTTTTCTCTAACGAAACGAGTCTGCAGTTAGCATGACTGAATTGGCTGAATAGTCCGGTTAACAGGGCTGCCGCAAATAGACCGAGCTTGGTGTTCATACCAATAATGTATCACTCTGAGATGGTTTTGCAATGGCTGGTTAAAAGTCCTGAATTTTTTAAAGAAGGGTCCAGATAAACCCGATAGGGATGTTGTTAAAAGTTAGGTATTTAAAATGGAGTGGACATGAAAGTATTAGTTTTATCGTTATTTGTTTCGTTATCATTTGTTAGTTTCGCACAGGCACAGGATGCGGATGGGCCAATTTCAACGGCTCCTCGTGAGGATCAGTCAGCACTTTTAGCTGAGCCCGGAACACCCGCGCCAGATCCGGCAGTGTCGGCTCCGGCGAATCCTCTGCTGCCGATTGATTTTAATATTGAATTTATTGTGCCGGCTCAAGGCCAAACTGTAGATTCTGACTTTCAGGTTTTGCCAGAGAATATGCGAAACGCTTTAAGATTACGTCGCGATCCTGCGTTCAATTTTTCTGATGATGATTACAATAATATGCGCTACCGCGTTTTACCTTCAGAGCGTCCAGCCGGTGATGGCGGCGGTTTAGTTGACCGAGTTCGCGGAATTAATTTCGATTTGTGTGACGGGCCTTGGGAGTGTACTTTTACAAACCGTTTGAAATTGCGTAACGGCTCTCAGCAGGATCCAACATTCTTGCCGCAACCGGGTTCACGCCGCACATACCGTGACCCGGCATCTCCTGCTTTTTGCTATCCGGGCAGTGATGCACCGAAAGAGCTTTGCCGTAATTCTGTAAGAGGAGTTTTCTTCAGAGCTGTTAGACGTTTCTAATTATAAATATTTTTAGAACTAAAAGTAAAAAGACCTGCTGCGTGCAGGTCTTTTTTTTTACGTTCGCCATTCCATCAGTCGAACGCTGCCGCTTTCAATCGCGATATAGTGTGAGGACAGCATCCACGAACCTGGGTTGTAATAGCGCGCACCTGACTCCAACTCGGCTTCACCGGCATGGTGAGTATGGCCGAAAACAATCGCATCGAAACCCCGCCGTGAAATTTCTTCTGCGGCTTCTTTAAAGTGTGGGTGCTCTCCGATGATTCCCGTTTTTCGAGCGCGAAGTCTTGAGAGCAGACTTTCAAAGTTGATCCACACTTTATAAATTTTAGGATTTATCTTTAAAAAATATCCGCCGATGTGGGTAAGGGCTTCGTATAAGCGGGGATACTTTACAAAAAACGGGTCGTAAATGTGACCGTGTTCAATTCTGATCCGGTGAGGGCCTGAGCGTACATTTAAAAACGGGGATACCTTCATGACGCCCCAGTCTTCGAGAAAGTGTTCTAATGCAATGTCATGATTGCCGGTGACGTAATAAACTTCGCGGCCTTTGCGGCGCATGTCTCCTAATGTGCGGAAAAGTTCAGGAACGTCAAATGCAATTTTATTAAAACTTGATTGGGCGATTTCTAACCCGTCGCCATTGATGCAAATGTCATAACCTTGATTAGCCGCCCACTTAATGAATGGGATCACCATACGTTTTGCGTCTGAAAAGGGATTACCTAAATGCAAATCAGAAATAACAACTAACTTTTCAGAGCGGATCGAAGTGATCACTGCTGACCGTCCAGCACTTCCATAATTTTTTGAACTTCATCTTTGGGAAGATTGAATTTGTT
>JAJFMT010000155.1 GCA_020696855.1 Pseudobdellovibrio sp. | reverse complement strand
CCGATCGGGTTCGGTCTGTCGAGCACGATCATTTTTTTATTGTGAGTTGCACACTCTTCAAGAATGTAAAGCAGCGTCGTTACAAACGTATAAATACGGCAGCCTAAATCCTGCAGATCAAAAAGCACAACATCAAAACTGTCCATCATTGCTTTTGTGGGTCTGCGGTGTTCGCCGTACAAAGAGAAAATCGGAATATTATAAACCGGGTGAAGCTCGTCAGGGCTTTCCACCATGTTGTCCTGCTTTTCGCCTTTGATGCCGTGTTGCGGGCCGAAGGCCGCAACCAGATTCACTTTTTTATAAAGCAGATCAATGCTGTGATTTAAATCCTGATCTACACTGGCAGGATGGCCCACAAGTGCTACCCGTTTTTTCTTTAACTCATTTAATAATTTTTTATCCTTCAACAAAACTTCAAGGCCATATTGAAAACTCACGATGTAGTCCTTTCTGTTATGAAACTTCCAAAATGATGGAAGTTAGGTTTTGTATCTGCATGTTTAACCGACCAGTACGTTACGCCCGCATCTTTTAAAACAACTACCGAGCAAAACGAAATATTTATTTTTTTAAGGTCTGCTCCTGGCAATTTGAAGCTGGCCCGAATCTCAGTTCCGTTCATGTTGAAACTTACGAGCTCTGCGCCCTGAACTTCACGGGGCGGCTGCGGCATTCTATAGTCATCGAACGAAAATACGTTCCATGCCTTTTTCGAAGTTAAATTAATTTCGAAATATTTTTTTGCACCTGAAGGCTGAATAAACACTTCAAAACACGTCTGCTGCCAAAGCCCCATCTGGCGGCTATTAGAAGGCTCGTCACTGAAAACAATTTTGTTGTGAGGATCGCTCCACTTAAAAATCACATCGATCAGATCTGCAGAACGAATCGTAAGATCAGCGCTGATTTCAATATTGGATTGGACTTCACCGAATGGAAGTAATCGCTGCACGCTGCTGATCCCCTTCATTTAACATCTAACCTGTCACTTGCTTTAAAAGATAAACTAAACCGAACAGAACCGGTTGGTGAACTAAATAATAGCTTAAACTCCACTGCCCCAGAACGGCCAGTGGACGTAAATTAGACCTAAGTTCACCGCCGAACCATTGCGGCCTGTTTTTCAGAATCCACTGCCCGGCAACGAAGCCGATAAACAGAACACCCAACCAAGGTATAAGCGGAACGTAATCCTCTGTGATAGGCTTCTTTCCGATGAAGCCGATCCAGTTAAAAAGCCGCCCGTCCAGAAACTGCAACTGAGGATTCGCTTCATGAACTACAGGAGCTACCCAATAAAGCGCAATCAACACAACACCGGCCAGGGCCAGTAAAAGAGTCCGGCCTGCCAGTAGCCGCAAAATTAGAAGCATGACCGCAATGCCGTGAAGAATACCGAAGTAAATAAAACTGTTTGGGTACACGATGTAACTGCCTACTGTTACAAGCACCGCCCCAAAGGCCACTTCCCGCCACCGTTTAAAAAATCTTTCCCAGCTGAGGCCCCGCATGTAAGCCACCGCCTGGCCGGAACCGGCGCAAAATAAAAACAGACTCACGATACACGCGCGCTGAACCGTCCAAAAAGAATCGACGTAGAAATTCTGATTCAGGTAACCGAAGTAGTTCAGGTCAAAACAGAAATGAAAAACCGTCATCCAGACGATCGCGAAACCACGAAGCGCATCGAGCTTTTCAAAGCGTTCAGTGCTTTCAGCGCGAACTCTCTCTTTGCCTTCTGACGTTAAAGTTGAAGTAGCAAAGCCCGCGACTTTCTTTTTAGGTTTCACAGAGACTGGTCTTTAATTTTCGATAACGGATGATGCTCTTCGATGGCTTTAGCAGCAGTATTTGTCGTCACCGCAGTGTAAACCTGCGTTGTTTGAATACTTGCATGCCCCAGCATCACTTGAATCGAACGCAAGTCAGCGCCGCCTTCAAGAAGTGCTGTTGCACAACCGTGTCTGAACTGGTGCGGATGCACAGGTTCAGCAAATCCTGCTTTAGCAGACCAAGAAGCCAGCCAGCGCCACACATCCACTCGTGACGGCCGGTGGCCACGGTCATTTAATAATAAAGTTGCAGAGTTTTGATCATTTAAAAGTTTCGGGCGCGCCATGCGCAGATAATTCTCAAGCGCCGAATACAAACTGTCCGTCAACGGAATCAGTCTTTCTTTGCTGCCTTTACCCAAAACTTTAACCCACCTGTCAGTGGCTGAAAAATCATTTAAATTTAAACCGATCAATTCACTGACACGGCAACCAAGCCCGTACAAAAATAACAATGTCAGGCGGTTACGTGCCGTCTTCGCTTCATCTGCAGTTTCACAGGCCTGAAAAAGCTTTTCAAAATCATTAACAGTAATCGCTTTCGGTAACGCCGTTTTCACACGCGGTGGCTTCAGCTCTCGAAGCTCAGGGCATTTAACACCGCGGCTTTCGCAGTAGCGCATATAAGTGCGAACAGAGCTGATCACGCGCGCCTGCGAACGCGTAGACAAGCCTTCTTTTTTCATGAAATCAAAGAATTCTAAAAGCCGGCTATTTTTGTCAGAAAATTTTTTGTAGAGCTCTAAATCACGGCGATAAGCCATAATCGTATTTTGCGAGCGCCCACGAACATTTTGTAAGTCATCAAAGAAGTCGATCCAAAGTGCATTATTCATAGTTGTTACAACAATGATGTATCGCGAACTAAAATAGTTCAAGCCTTATGTCGCGCACCGCCATCCCCATCTCAACAAAATTATTAAGAGTCGAATCTCAGCAAATTTCATTAGCTCAAACCCGGAACACAAAAGATCAGCGCTGCACTTTCGAATTTTGGGGACCTTCTTTTGGCTTTTTGAGAGGAAGTTTCTTTTTTTTGGAGGGGATCTTCTTCTAAAACGACCTCTTGCAAGCGTGAAGCGTTCGGCCGCAAGAAAAGTAGGCGCTGAATTGAGACCGAAAACGAAGAAAGAAAAGAAGATGCAAACACCCCAGAGAGAAAGAGCGGACGATGCAAGTGAGGGCAGGAGCCCGTGTCGTTTCAGAAGAAGATCCCCTCCAAAAAAAAGAAACTTCCTCTCAAAAAGCCAAAAGAAGCCAGCCCCAAAAAAGAAAAA
>JAJFMT010000009.1 GCA_020696855.1 Pseudobdellovibrio sp. | reverse complement strand
TTCTTCAAGCGCACGCATGGTGTTGACGTCCAAATCATTTGTCGGCTCATCCAGCAACAGTAAGTTCGCACCCTGTTTTAAAATCTTCGCTAAGTTCACGCGGTTTCTTTCACCACCTGACAAAGTTCCGACTTTTTTCTGCTGATCAGTACCCGAGAAGTTAAACCAGCTCACGTATTGGCGCGCATTGATTTCTTTACCGCCAAGCTGGATCACATCCTGCCCGCCTGACAGCTCTTCAAAGATCGATTTGTTCGGATCAAGCGTTTCACGCGTTTGATCGACGTAAGCGATCTTCACTGTGTCGCCGACTTTAAACGTTCCGCTATCCGGTTTTTCTTTACCGGTAATCATACGGAACAGCGTCGATTTACCCACACCGTTCGGCCCGATAACGCCGACGATGGCACCTTTCGGAATATTGAAATCTACTGAATCCAATAAAACCTTATTGCCGTAACCTTTTGTTACGCCTTTGGCTTCAACAACCACATCACCCAAACGAGGGCCCGGTGGAATGTAGATTGAAAGTTCCTGAAGTTTCTCTGCAGACGGCTCTTTTAATAAATTTTCGTACGCCGAGATACGGGCTTTAGACTTCGCCTGGCGCGCTTTTGCACCCTGACGAATCCATTCTAACTCGCGCTCTAAAGTTTTAGCCTTGCGTGACTGCTCTTTACTTTCAGCGGCCATACGCTTGTCTTTTTGCTCTAACCAAGACGAGTAATTCCCTTTCCAAGGAATCCCCTCACCGCGGTCTAATTCTAAAATCCAGCCGGCAACGTTATCCAAAAAGTAACGGTCATGCGTTACCGCGATAACTGTACCGGGAAACTTCGCCAAGTACTGCTCAAGCCACGCAACCGATTCCGCATCCAAGTGATTCGTCGGCTCGTCCAGTAATAAAATATCGGGATTACTCATAATTAATCGCGCCAAAGCCACACGGCGCTTTTCACCGCCCGACAAATGAGTCACGGCAGAGTCACCATCCGGACAGCGTAAGGCATCAATGACCAGTTCAATCTTCTGATCCACTTCCCAGCCGCCAAGCGCTTCGATTTTTTCCTGAAGCTCGCCTTGCTTTTCAATTAATTTATTCATCTCATCCGGATCTAAATCAGGATCTGCGAATTTATCATTGATCGCGTTGTAATCTTTCATCAGCTTCGGAAGATCGCCCATTTGTGAAAAAATATTTTCACGCACGGTTAATGTTTCATCTAACTTCGGCTCTTGTTCTAAGTAACCGACCTTCATTTTCTTAGCCGGGAACGCTTCGCCTAGAAATTCGTTATCCACTCCCGCCATAATTCTCAGCAGAGAAGATTTACCGGAACCGTTCAGACCTAAAACGCCGATTTTTGCGCCATAAAAATACGATAAATAAATATCTTTCAGCACGTAACGGTTCGGCGGATAAACTTTTGAAACACCTTTCATGGTGTAGATAATATCTTGTGACATTTTTCACCTCAAAGAAGACTAAAATTTGTTGAATACCAAAGATGGTCACAGTAGCATTACCTTCGAAAATGAGCAACTCGTCCGGCAAAAAGAACAAGAATGACACCTCTACTCCGTCTAGTGTGTCAGCGAATGCAAAAGCGAACCAGCGCTGGTCTTTTATACAATCTGATTTATCAAGTGCGGTCGATACCTGGAAAGAACTCGAAAAGGCTGATTGCGGCCCCAGCCCCGAAGAAAAGCAGTTATCTGAAATTAAATCGATAATTACTCAGTTAAAAGAAAAGCTCGAGCAGTTTTAACGCAAAAGAAAGCGGACTACTCGCCCGCTTCCTCTTGACCGCCGCTTGAAGCCTCTTCATCAGTGGCTTCCGGTGCTGCAGGTGCAGGCGTAACGGCCGGTTGCTGTGGCTGAGCGCCTTGCGGACTGACAGGCGTCACACCGCCGTCAGTGCTGCGCACAGCTCCTGACGCTGCGGCGGCATCTGCAGGAGATGCCAATGCGTTTTTACTGGCTTGTTTTAATGCAGCACACGGGCTTACGCGCTGATTCGGAATCACACGCTGTAAATCAGCATCCATCGCAATTAATTTTCTGGCCAGAGTATCGACGATGCGGTTATGTCGGCCGCTCGTAAAATTATAAGACCAAAGATTTCTTAAGTCAGGACGGCCCGGCATAATCGAAGTTAAATAGCGCGATACTGCATATGAATCCGGGTCGATGTTGCGGTGACCGCAACCCATTGGAAGCCAGTTTCGTCGGTGATCCCAGTTGTGATCTGCAATCGTACGTAGAATTTCCGCATCAACTTTATTTGCATCACCGGCGCGTGCTTCAGCTGCTCTAGCTGCTGTTAAAGTTTCTTGTAAATTTTCAACCATTCTTCCAATGGTGTTACACTGTGAATCCGGAAAGCATTCGTTTTGAAAATTTGCAGGAGTTGTTTTGCACGTCAGATTCGAAACCAGTGTAGAATCCGGCGTTTGTGAATTACTGTGTAAGATAGTAGCCCATTCACGGCCTGCTTCAGTCGGCGTGCCCTGAAATGAGGTCGTTCTGCGTGCTGCAATCAAAGCGGCTTGCCTTTGCAGTTCGCCCGGCGGAAACCAGTCACTTGAGCGCGGAGCATCCGGCATAAAGCAACCAACGAGTGATCCAACAAGTGCGTACTTGTATTTCGGATAGTCTGCCCATGTTACCACTTCGCGCGCTAAGGCTTCATGTGAAGTTTCAATAACTGAAATTTCAAAGTTTTCAGTCATCAAACCCAAACGGTTAATATCAAAGTTATTGATATTGGCACGGACATTTTCTGCTTTTTCATCTGACATTGTTGAAAGTGCTCCGGCCATTGCAGGGTTCAAGCGGCTGCAGGTTGGGTCTTGATCAACTGTGCGGTCATAGAAATCACAGATGTCTTCTTCTGCCGTTACATCAATGGTGCGGTCAAGGCCGGGTAAGCAGCTCGCAACACTGCCTGGTCTTCTGACGGCCGCCTGAAGACGGCGTCGTTCATCATCAAGCGCGCGTCTTTCACCCTCAGTCGGGCAAACGGTGGGCTTATAAAATTTCGGAAACGTATTTTGCCAAATCGGAGCAAAACTGAATAACGGGCTTGGGTTACTGTTGTCGCCGTGACAAGTTGTACAACGGCCACTGGCCAACGAGGCATGTGCCACCCGTCTTGTTTGCCCTTCAATCTGCTCTTGTGAAAACGAAACATCTGAATAACGTGAAACACCCTGGTGCTGATCCAGCACTTCAATTGAACCCGAACCGTCCAACATAAACGCGACGGATTTACCCGGCGCGGATTGGCGTGGGTCACGGTAAGGGCCTAAAATAATTCTTGGGTTGTCAGGATCAGAAGCCTGTGCACTGTTAGACGTTGATGCAACAACATACTGCTGGCGCCAGTCGCGCGGCATACAACATACAGTATCTTTTAATGTCAGATTTAAACTTCTGTTTTCAGGGCTGTTAACAAACGCGGCAATCCCTGTAGGGGTCATCTCGGCTTCAGTTAACAATCTGTTCGCACGGCAGTTGCTTTGTGCAACAGGGGCCATTCTTCCTCTGAACGGTGCATGCGGAGGACTATAGTTAGTACACATCGGTGCTCCCTGAGAGCCTGCACTTTCTGCTTCTGCATTTTTTTGATCGATGCGCGCTTGTTCGGCTGCACTCGTCGCGCCTTCGGACTGCACGCTTGCAGGGCCACGCGAAGATCGTTTTACCTTTTTCTTTTTCGCTTCAGCAGAAAAAGAAAAGATTAATAATAAAATACCGCAGAAAAGATTTATGTTTTTCATGAATCTCTTTTCGGTACATTTTCAGGTTTACTTTATCAGACGAATCGTTGGCAGGACCAATTGTCAGTCCAGGTTTAACTTAGCCCGCTTCTGATGGAGATGAGGCTTTTATTTCAAGCGCATGAAGGCCGGAATTGAATTCTTCTTTCAGTAAATTCATGACCATGCGCTGACGGTCAATGCGCGACTGCCCTTCAAACATGGGGCTTGTGATGATGAGTTTGTAGTGGGTTTCACCGGTGAACGGAGCCCCACCTAAATGATGAACGTGACCCGCGTGTTTTTGGCTGTCGTTAATTAATTGAAGCTTTGAAGGCGTCAAAGCCTTCATCGCTTCCAGTATTCTTTCATCGCGGGATGTACTCATTGAAATTCGTATTACTTACTAATTTTGCTTTTTAAAGTTTCAACTTGTGACTTGGCGATTTCAAGACCCATCTTAGCCATTGTGAATACGCCTTTTTCTTCAAGCTTCTTTTCAACTTTTTTAGCTCTTGTTAATGCCTGAGAGGCCACGATGCCTGCCACCGGGTGATCAATACCCAAATCAGTAAAGTCGCCTTCGTTCTTCCAGTCAGTTGCAACTTTTTCTGCAACCTCAAATGCTTTCGGAACTTTCTCGCGGATAATTTCGCTGTAAGGGAATTCGATTTTTACAGAGTCGGCTTTAGCGTTAGCTTGCGGGTCTGTTGAATCTTCGCCGCCTGTTGAATCCGTTGATTCTTGGCCTGCGGCCACGGACTCATTAGCTTCCTCACCAGCAGTATCGTCCGGCTGCAGCTTGGCTTGTGCTTTCGCTTCAGACTTTACTTCTTGTTTAGCTGTTTTGTTTTCGTTATCTACAACATTCTGATTTTCATTCTCTTGAATCATAATAACCTCTATGGGAGCATACTAACATGAATGTCGAAATGATTCAATTGTTAGAGGAGAACAACGATTTTATCGTTCTCCATAAGCCCCATGGGCTTTCGGTTCACAATCAAAGCCCCTCCGTATTGGAACAGTTACAGGGTTTGAAAAAACCTATACACTTCGTAAACCGTTTAGATCAGGAAACTTCCGGGTTAATGATCGTTGCCCAGAAGCCTGAAACTCATCAAAAGCTGGTTTCCTCGCTGGAAAACGGCCATAAGTTTTACCGCGCCTTGCTTCGCAGTCCATGGAAGAATCCCGCTATGAAAACAACCTGGAGTTGGCCTATTTCAGATAAAGCCGAAGGCCGCAAAAACCCCCAAGGCGCAAGCGCTGACCGCAAAGACGCCCGTACAGACGTCACTGTTTTACGAACCAATAAATATTTTACAGAAATTCAGGCTGAGATTCTTACCGGCCGCCAGCATCAGATCAGAAAGCATGCTTTACTTGCGAACCACCCGATCGTTGGCGACAAACGTTACAACGAAGAAAAGTACAATAAAAATATTGAAAAGTTTTACGGTGCACCTTTGAGAATGCACTTGCATGCAGAGAGATTAAATTTTGAATTCGGCGGAAAAACTTACGAATTTTCTTCTGCTATCAGTTTTGAAAATTTTTTTAAGGAATAGCTAAAAGTTTTTCAGATATAGCTTTAAGAACTAAACGTTTTTTTCGTTCAGCTTTTTTAGAAAGTCACTGACCATCTGCTCACGCGCTTCACCTGTTACCGGGCGCGAGCCGTGCTCATGCAAATTGTACAGGGCCTTGTTACAATCCGTTAAAAATCTCGAGGCGAAAACGGGTTTAATAACACCCATTTTTTTTCGCTGCCGGCAGTATGTGAGGCTTAGTTTTTTCTGTGCCCGCGTAATACCGACGTAAAGCAAACGGCGTTCTTCATCTAAATCCCCGCCGAGACGCTTATGCGGAAGCAGATCTTCTTCAACACCGACCAAAATCACAACCGGAAACTCCAAACCTTTAGAGGCGTGAATCGTCATCAGTTGCACTTCATTTTTTTCATTATCGTCATCGCCATCATCTTTTAACATCATGGCATCGATAAAATCTTTTAAAGTAGAAACAGCCACTTCCCGCTTCATGACGAAAGACTCAATGATTCGTCCCACGATCTCAATCACCTGCCAGCGCTTCTCAAAAACCGCACCTTCAGGTGACGTTTGCGCCAGGAAGTCCCGGTAGCCGCTTTCACGAACTAAAAACATAAAGCGCTCTGAAATAGTTTTTCCGCAGGAATCGTCTTCCAGTAATCGCGAAGGGAATGTCCAGATCCATTTCATTAAATTATCAATCGCTTCACCGGTCTTTTCCGCAACTCCGGCTTCACGCCATTGCTTGCAGGCCTCAACAAAGCCGATGTCTTTTGCGTCAGAGTACTCCGTCAGCTTATCAAGCGTGGTCTCACCTATTCCGCGCGGAGGCGTGTTGATAACCCGGCGAAGGCTCACCTCATCAGGTGCTAACGCCTGTTTTAAATAAGCCAGCCAGTCTTTTGCTTCTTTGCGGTCGAAAATAGAAGTTCCGCCTGAAATGGAATAGGGAATCTGATCACGTCTTAAGGCACTTTCAATAAAAGCACCTTGAGTGTTTGAACGGTAAAGAATTGCGACATCTCTGAAACTGTAGTTTTGCGTCCGGCTGTTTCTGATTTCGCGAACAACAAAATCGGCTTCTTCATCTTCATTTTCTAAAACAAAAACATCAGGTTTTTCATCCGGCATTTCAGTTTTTGTAGAGCGCAGAATTTTTCCGTGGCGTTTTTTGTTTTTTGAAATCACTTCGTTGCCTAAATCCAGAATACCTGACAACGACCGGTAGTTTCTTTCTAACTTGATAACAGCGCAGTTTTCCTGCGTGTGAGGAAAATCCAGAATATTTTTGATTTCAGCGCCGCGCCAGCCGTAGATAGACTGATCATCATCACCGACCACAGTCAGATTTTTGTGTTGCGCGCTTAAAGCATGCACCAGCTTCATTTGCTCCTGATTCGTATCCTGAAACTCATCCACCATGATTTGCGAAAAGTGATTTTGCACGCCTTCTAAAACTTCAGGATGGGTATGAAACAATCGTAGCGGCTCAAGCAACAAGCCCTCAAAATCCGTTACGCCAAGAGTTTTTAATTTCTTTTCGTAACGTGGCGCTAAAACAGTTGCGATCTCGTGATACTCTTCCAGCATTCCGGGAGGCAAACTTTTTCCTGCGCGGATAAGATTAATTAAATTACCGATTTTGTCTGCGTCGAATTTTTCTTTCGACGTTTTCACTTCTTTTAAAAGTTCTTTGATCAGAGAGTTTGTATCGCCTTGATCTAAGATGCCGAAGTGAGGGCCTAAACCTGCCCGCTTATGATTTTTACGAAGCAACTGCAGGCCGAATGAGTGAAAAGTCCCGGCCCACAGGCCTTTAGCTTTCGGGCCAACTTTCAGCTGCACGCGGTGTTTTAATTCACGAGCGGCTTTATTTGTAAATGTCAGTACGCAGATTTTTGCTGCGGGCGCGATGTTCTCATCAATCATGCGGCCCGTACGCGATACCAGAACTGTGGTCTTACCTGACCCCGCACCCGCTAAAATAAGAAGCGGCCCATAATTATGGGCAACAGCTTCGCATTGCTCTGGGTTGAGATCTTTGAACCAGTCCATGGCAGCTAAAATTTAAAAATTACTGTTTGTTATGAATTAAAGTTTTCAGTTCGTCCTGAAACATCACATCTACACGGTCAGCCATTACGTTTTTCACGAAACCGGCACCGAATTTCGGGTGATCGATTTTTTGATCCAGTTCAAATTTGGTACGAATGTTAAAAGGAATTCCTTTTTCGTCTCCGCGGTTCATCATCAACTGACCGTATTCGTCGGCGTGAGAATTTTTTCTAACTTTAGTAGCGCCGCTTGTTGCTCTTTTGGCTTTCACTGTCGATCCTCCTGCTTTTGGCAGAGTGTAGGTTTTTTTGCTGTGACAAACTTCACATTCGATACTGGCAGAGGTAGCTGATTTATGCGCCAGAACCGTGTGGTAGCGGTCGGCATCGCACTTCTTACAAAAAGTATGAAAAGATTTGGCAACTGGAGGTAATGTCATTGTCATAAACTATCCTTGTTTTAATCTGTAAACGGTTAATGGATCTTTTAAACCTTTTTGGGCAATCTCGCCGGCACTTAAGTAAAACGGCCCTTCTTGGTTCTGTATTTTATTTTGCAAACTCTTCATCGAAGCCTGGTCAGCCGGATTGATCTGAAATTCAGTCGGTCCGTATTTCTCTAAGAAAGCCAGGTCCGGCTCGCGCGTGAAGAATTTTTCCCAGCAGTCAGTGTTCACTTCACAACGGTAAGTCATGGTCGTGGCATGCGTGTGCAAAGGAGCATACGAGCCGATTATTTCTAAATGCCCGTAGTGCGAGTGTAATTTTAATGCCGGGCTTCCCCATTGAGTCATGCCCGAACACTGCTGAACGTTCGCGTACCACAAACCAAAGGCTTTCGACAAAAACCCAAGACCGTGAAACTGCTCTTCTTTCGGAAGCATGGAATTGATTGAACACAAATCAAAGGCCACCCACTCACCCCTGTGCATTGTAGGCGTGATAATAAATAAAGAGATCGGGCACCATTCGTGTTCAGTTGAATAACCTAAGATATCTAAAACTTTTTTAGGAAGTTTTTCTGTTCGCCCTGCAAAGCCCGCAACGAATCCCGGCATGGCTGCGCAGTCATAAAAAACCCAGCGAGGAATCGCAAGGTCCTGGCCGCCGAAAGACTTCCATTCAATTTGGTAAATAGCCTCAGCAAAAGGAAGCTCATGCAAGTC
The DNA here is from genome assembly GCA_020696855.1 of Pseudobdellovibrio sp. Taxonomy (GTDB): domain Bacteria; phylum Bdellovibrionota; class Bdellovibrionia; order Bdellovibrionales; family Bdellovibrionaceae; genus Pseudobdellovibrio. Next base: position 37,311 of record JAJFMT010000009.1, on the reverse strand, counting down.
TAACGGATTTTTATAAATCGGCTCGTACTGAAACCAGTCGAGCTTATGACGTGTTCCCGGTGCATCGATTTTATTTTCAGGGCGCACAAACACGTAAGGACGGATGTCTCCGTTGTGCATCCACGTGGCTCTTGAAAGTAAAGGGTTCACCGGCAAAGTCATTAACCTAAAGGTCCGATCATTGTTTCAGGTTTTACAACCTGGTCGAATTTTTCTGCTGTTAATAATCCTAACTTAACCGCTTCTTCTTTTAAAGTAGTCCCGTTTTTGTGGGCTGTTTTTGCGATTTTAGCCGCGTTATCATAACCAATATGCGGATTAAGCGCCGTCACTAACATCAAAGAATTATCTAAATGCTTTTTGATTTGCTGAGTGTTCGCCGTAATTCCTGTAACGCAATTATCAGTAAAGCTTTCGCAAGCATCGGCAATCAGACGAATAGAATTCAAACAGTTAAAAACAATCACCGGTTTGAAAACATTCAGTTCAAAGTGCCCGGTGGCACCGCCCACGTTCACTGCAACGTCGTTACCGAGAACCTGCGCGCACACCATCGTCATTGCTTCACTCTGAGTCGGGTTCACTTTACCCGGCATAATAGAAGAGCCCGGTTCATTTTCAGGAAGATTCAGTTCTGCAAAACCACAGCGAGGGCCACTGCCCAGTAAACGAATGTCATTTGCGATTTTCATCAATGAAACGGCGATTGTTTTTAAAGCGCCGTGCACTTCGACTAAAGCATCGTGGGTAGCCAAAGCTTCAAACTTATTAGGTGCCGTAACAAACGGAATTTTTGTTTCAGCCGCAATCGAAGCCGCTGCTTTTACGGGAAAGTCTTTATGTGTGTTAAGCCCTGTGCCTACTGCAGTTCCGCCCAGTGCCAGCTCGTGCAAGTGAGGCAAAACATTTTTCACGCGCTGAACAGAATTTTTTAACTGCGTGCTGTAACCTGAAAATTCCTGCCCCAGCGTTAACGGAGTTGCGTCCATCAAGTGCGTGCGGCCGATTTTTACGATCGGTTTAAATTCAATCGCTTTTGCTTCCAATGCTTTTTGCAATTTCTCAAGCATCGGAATCAAACGGTTATGAATCCGTTCAGCAACGGCGATGTGCATAGCTGTCGGGAATGTATCGTTAGAGCTTTGCCCTTTGTTCACGTCATCGTTCGGGTGAATTTCTTTATTAGGGAGCGAGAGACCTTGCATCGTCATCGCACGGTTCGCGATGACTTCATTCGAATTCATGTTGGTCTGCGTGCCCGAACCTGTTTGCCAAACAACTAACGGAAAATGTTCATCCAGTTTGCCGTTAATCACTTCATCAGCGGCTTTTACAATGAACTCCGCTTTCTTTTTATCTAATAAACCCAGTTCTGCATTTGTTAAAGCGGCGCATTTTTTCAAAACACCTAAAGCGCGGATCATTTCACGCGGGAATCGGTCTCCGCCGATTTTAAAATTTTCAGTTGAACGCTGAGTCTGCGCTCCCCACAAAGCCTGTGCAGGAACTTTCACATCACCCATTGTGTCTTTTTCAATTCGGAATTCATTTGTCGACATGGTCTTCTCCATTAGTCTTTTTTCGCTACAGGTTTTAACCTATTTCAAATTTTTAATACTGCGCCCGCCGCGCACGACATGACCAACACTGGCCTGATCTGTGGGATAAATTACGAGCTCGGAAATATTAACATGCGCAGGTTGCCCTACACACCACAAAATTGATTCGGCAATATCATTTGCGGAAAGCGGCATCATATCACTGTAAACGGCGTCCGCCTTCTGCTGATTTCCTAAGCGAACAAGCGAGAATTCCGTGTTCACCATGCCCGGCTCGATGTTCGTAACCCTAACGCCGGTGCCTTTGAGGTCCAGTCTGAGAGCATCACTGATGGCTCTCACTGCGAATTTGGTCGCACAATAGACAGTGCCGCCCTCGTAAACGAGGCGGCCGGCTACCGACCCGAGGTTTACGATATGGCCCCGGTTTTTAATCACTTCTGGCAAAAGTTCACGGGTAATGTTCAATAAACCCTTAACGTTAGTATCAATCATTTCATCGTTATCGGCAGAGTCAGACTCCTGAAAGGAACCGATGCCTTTTGCCAGGCCTGCATTGTTAATAACAATCTTCACTGATATCTTCTGTTTCTTCAGGTCACTTAATACTTTCTTAATGTCGGTTTTGTTTTTGACGTCGCATTTTGCCGTGTGAACGTGAGGGGCACCCAGGTTAAAACAAGTGGCAGAAAGTTTTTTAAGGCGTTCTACCCGTCTTGCCGTCAGCACCAGCGAGTAGCCTTTTGCAGCTAAAGCTTTCGCCGTTGCCTCTCCGATTCCTGAAGACGCACCGGTGATCAGCACCCAGTTATTTATGGCTTTCTTTTGCGGCTTTTTCATAATATATCCTATCCGTTACCAAGGAGCAAAAATCATGGCATCTAAGCCAGGTCTTGTCCACACTCAAGACACCGCAAAAAGTGAAGGCCGCCGCTATTGGTTGATGAAAACTGAACCTGACGTGTTTTCTATTGATGATCTTAAAAAAAATAAAACCACTCTTTGGGAAGGTGTCCGCAATTATCAGGCACGAAACCATTTAACTTCAATGAAGGTGGGCGACCAGATTCTGCTTTACCATTCCAGCGCCGAAGTCATCGGAGTTGCAGGATTAGGCGAGATCAGCAAAGAAGCCATACCCGACCCTGCACAGTTCGATAAAAAATCTGAATACTATGAACCGGCAGCCACCAAAGAAAAACCGCGCTGGTTCTGCCCTGAGGTGCGTTTCGTTGAAAAATTCAAAACTGTTGTCACATTAGAGCAAATCAAAGACGATCCTGCATTGGCAGATATGCTGGTCATCAAAAGGGGCCAGCGTTTATCTGTTCAGCCTGTTGAGAAAAAAGATTTTGATCACATCATAAAAATGGCGCGTAAGTGATGACACAACTGCCGCGCGCGATCAGCCCAAAACTGTTTTTAGCTCCTATGGAAGGTGTTACCGACTGGGCTATGCGTGATTTGCTGACCGGACTTGGCGGCATTGATCAGTGCGTAACGGAATTTCTGCGAGTCACCGACAATCTTCACGGAGATGAAATTTTTTATAAGAATTGCCCTGAATTATTAACGGGTTCAAAAACCAGAAGCGGCACGCCTGTCTTTATACAGCTTCTGGGCGGAAAGCCCGAGCCCCTTGCGGTTAACGCTGTTCGCGCTGTCGAGCTAGGAGCATTAGGAGTCGATTTAAACTTCGGCTGCCCGGCAAAAACGGTAAACCGTCACGACGGAGGCGCCTCGCTGTTACAGTATACCGACCGCCTTTACACGATCGTTTCTACCGTCAGAAAAGCGGTGCCGGCCGCAACTCCTGTTACTGCAAAAATCCGTTTGGGCTTTGATGACCCGAATGCATGTTTAGAAAACGCAAAAGCCATTGAAGCTGCAGGAGCCGACTGGCTGACAGTTCACTGCCGCACAAAAACCGATGGCTACAAGCCACCGGCTTACTGGGAATGGATTGCAAAAATAAAATCGGTAACAAAAATAAAAATTGTGACCAATGGTGAAATCTGGAATTTGGCTGATTTTGAAAGATGCCATGAAAGTGCCGCAACTGAAGACTACATGATCGGCCGCGGGGCCCTTCGTGACCCGTTTATTTTTAACAACATTAAAAAACTTTTTTCAGATTTAGAAATTAAAAATTCTCAACACGCGAGCTTCACAACACTAAAGCCGCTTTTACCGAAGTTTTATGAAGCCAGTTCAACTTACAGAAATCCTGAATTCGCGGTTGCGCGCACTAAAGGCTGGCTTAAACAACTGTCTTTTACAGCATCAGAATTTAATGAAATGTTCGAGCAGCTAAAAGTGATTACGAAGCCTCAGGAATTTGAAACTCAATTAAACCGCTTTCAATAAGTTTCTATGGCTTACCGTCCAAAATGAAACATAGATAAAATCTATTAGAGTTGTTTCTGAGAGTATTTTTGCTATAATTTACCTTGGATAAATCGCTTAGCAAGAAAGCTATTGTATGAAACAGACAGCCAAAATTAAAATGATAAAAAAAGACCCTTGCCCTTACTGTGACAGGGCTCTGAACTTTTTTAATTCTAAAGGTGTCGAAGTCGAAATCGTTGACCTCACAAATAATCTGGATGAAGTCGATGCATGGAAAGAACGAACCGGCTGGAGAACCGTGCCGATGATCTTTATTGGCGACCGCTTTATCGGCGGATATGTAGACGTAAAACGCTTAGATGAAGAAGGCGAATTCGACAAACTGGTTTTCGCTCAATAATTAATTGCAATCTTCTGCTAACAGCTGCTCTGAGAACCCCGTAGGGCAAGTCTGAAATATTTCGACAATCACATTATTCTCACCCGTTTGATCCCGGCAAAGCTTTACCTGTCCGAAACTGGCTGACGTAAGTCCAATGACAGTAGCTTCTCTTCTATCGCTCACGCCGTCGCAGGCACTGGTGGGGCCTCCCCTAATTTCCATGTCAGCATGAGCTCCTATATCCACTTCATTATTGAGACTATCCGCAGGAACAGTAGCTGGGTCGGTCCCATTCCTGCCTTTACAGAATGTTAGCTGAAGAACTCTGCCTGTTGTGTTCTGGATTTTGGCGTAATCGGCAACGTGGAATTTGCAAACGCTATCGCAGCCCCAAGAGAAAAATGAAAAAATTACACAGAATAATCTAAAATTTCTATTTTCTGGATTCATTGCAGCCCCTCGCCACTTTTGCAGCAAATCGAAGGCCACGAAAACCGGTAACTTATTGTCTCAGCTCTGTCTTTGCATTCATCCGCTGTTCATTTTCAAAAAACAGCGAAACGGCAAGACGCAAAGATTGTAAATCTTTGCAGCCGCTGGCCTTTGCCATCAGCGCGTGACCGAACTCAAGCCAGACATGAGTTGTTTTAATGAAGAATTGGATTTTTCTCATCGTCACTGATTCGCTGACGCCGGCCTCGCGCATAAAATGCTCTTCACAGTGATCGATAAACTTTAACAACATGCGCCCGTACTCGCGCCCCTCTTCATCTGCGGTTCGCGGTGCCTTTTGTCCTGCAAAAATCTGCGGGCACTCAAAACCCAGTTCTTCACCCAACTGCCACATCATCCACGGCCTTGCAGCCAAAGCACGGCCGGCCATCACTTTATCTGCGCCCGTTAAGCGCATCATTTCTGTAACATCACTGGCAACCTGAATATCTCCGTTACCGATAATAGGGATCTTCAATGATTTTTTTAATTCTGTAATCTGCGACCAGTCGGCAGTGCCGCGCCTTTTTTGCTCTGCTGTGCGCGGGTGTAATGTAATCCAGTCGGCACCGCTGTCAGTGAGGCGCTGTACAAATTTAATTAATTCCGGAACTGATTTTTCACTTCCGACGGCGCGAAGTTTTACTGATACCGGCACCGGCGAATGCTTTTTCGTCATCTCGACCACTTTAGCTGCGTAATCCACGTCACCCATTAAAGAAACGCCGTAATTGTGCTTCAGCGCTTTTTGTACCGGGCAACCCATGTTGATATCGATACCCGAAGCGCCCCATTCATTCACAAGCCTGATGACCGATTCCTGAATCGGCTTTTCTTCGTTACCGAGAATCTGCGGAACTAAATTTGTTTCTTCCTGCCGGCGTAGAGTTTCAGGTGTTGTTTTTAAATTTTCGCCCGGTACGCGGCGCGAATTCAGCATCTCTGTCGGCCAGTGAGTTGTTGCATTTTGCGGCATATACTCCTGAATTGTGCGTCTCAGCGCCACATGAGTCAGCCCTACCATCGGTGCTAAACAAAGCGGAAAATTTAGGTCAGTCACATTGCGCATAATCAGCTTTTACACTTTCTTTTTATGAAATAAAAGGATTGAATGATTGAGAACTAAAAGGATTGAATAGTCCCATGCCTCAGACCACCTCTATTTACAAAAAATCTATCGGAATTCTGGGCGGTGGACAGCTGGCAAGAATGCTGGTGCTTAAGGCCCGCCAAATGGGCCTACACACAATCGTGCTTTCTGAAAAAATTTCAGATCCCGCAGCCCGCGTCTCTAACCGCTGGGTTAAAGGTAAAATCAGCTCCGTTAAAGACATCAAAAAACTTTTAAAACTCAGCGATGTCGTCACCTTTGAGAGCGAGTTCATTCCGGCAGAGCTTCTGCAGAAATCCACCAAAGGAAAGCGTACAAAGATCTATCCTAACCTTGTTTGCCTGGGCCGCCTGCAGGACCGTCTTCATCAAAAAGAATTGCTTTTTGATAACGACCTGCCGACCCTTGGTCATGTAAAGGTGAATTCTAAAGAAGAGATTGAGCTGGCCTACCAGGCTTTTAATCACCGCATGGTATTTAAAAAACGTATGGGTGGTTATGACGGATACGGCACCTTTGTGATCCGCAATCAGTCAGAACTGAATTCGTTTAAAACTCACTTTAAAGGGCAAGAGTCGCAATTCATTATTGAACCCTTGATTCAGTTCAAGTCTGAAAAGTCTTTAATCTTCGCAAGATCGGCTACAGGCCAAATTGTTTCTCTTCCTATGATTCAGTCGGTGCAAACTAACAATCAGTGCGATTACGTGATTGGGCCTGTTAAACACCCGGCAGAGGCGAAGCTAAGAAGACAAATTACAGAACTCTTAAATAAAATTAATTACGTTGGAGTCATTGCGTTTGAACTTTTTGATATGGGCCAGGAGCTCGTCATTAATGAGATTGCTCCGCGTGTTCATAACACCGGTCACTTTTCACAGGATGCCCTGAACGCAGATCAATTTGAACTGCACTTACGCTGCATTTTAGGATTAAAACTTCCTGAAATCGAAACCCTGCATAAGGCGTTTGTTATGGTGAATTTGCTGGGCCAGTCGACGCGAAACCCGCTTATTAAAAAATTCCCCACAGGCGAACTTCACTGGTACGAAAAAACTGAAAACCGCTCGCGCCGTAAGATGGGCCACATCAACTACGTCGGGCGAAATAAAAAAGATCTTCTGAAAAGAGCTTTAACTGAAAGAAAAGGAATTTTACTTTAATGAAAAATAAAAAAAGTAAAAAGCCCGTTGTCGGCATTATTATGGGAAGCCTCACCGATCATAAAACTATGAGTGCCGCTGAAAAAGCTTTAGATGAATTTTCAATTCCCTATGTGACTAAAATAGTTTCTGCCCACCGCACTCCGGAAGAAATGCAGGATTTTGCAAAATCCGCACACCTGAACGGATTGAAGGTCATCATTGCAGGGGCCGGCGGGGCCGCTCACCTGCCGGGCATGGTGGCGAGTTTAACTCCGCTTCCGGTGATCGGTGTGCCGGTAACAGTTAACACTCTTAACGGCCTTGATGCTTTATTTTCTATTGTGCAAATGCCCGGAGGCGTTCCGGTTGCAACGGTGGGTATCGACAACGCTTATAATGCGGGTCTTTTAGCTGCGCGGATTCTTTCTGCGGATTCAGAAAAACTAATTAAGAAAACCCTTGGCTTTCAAAAAAAACAAAAAGCCAAAGTTAAATTAATGAATAAAAAAATTAAAGCTTAATTATCGGATTCAACTTCAACTGTAGCTTCTGCTTTTGCAGGAACTTCAGCCAGTAAGCGTTTCGCAAGTTCAAACAACGTCAAAGAAAAGCCGACGTCGCCGATCATCTGCCTCCAGAAAAAAGGAATTCCCATCACGTAACATTCAATCAGGCCTTTAAAGGTCATCGCGTACATCTGGCCTTCAAGCCAAACACCGAAGTTACTGATAAGAAAAAACGCCAATGCAGCCGCAAAAGAATAAGCTAAAATTTTTACGCGGCTTGAATCGACATTCAGAAATATGCCGACGGCGATCATCGCCAGGAATCCGGCATAGACGGCGGGCATCTGAGCGTGAAAACCGATAAAGAAATCGCTGACTAACAATGATGATAACATGAGTGCCAAAGAAATTTTTCGGTCTTTAAAGTAAGCCCCGGCAAAAATAAAAACTGCACCCATTAAAGTGAAATTCCACCCGTGCGGAACCAAACGCGAAAGCACAGCCGCCAGAAACAAACCGGTAAAAACTAAAACATTCGTCATGCCCCGAGTTTACTTGGAATTGCGGTTTTCGACAAGGTCTTTAACCACGTTCGGGTCTGCTAATGTCGTTGTATCGCCTAAGCTATCAATCTGATTTTCTGCGATTTTTCTCAAAATCCTTCGCATGATTTTACCGGATCTTGTTTTCGGTAATCCCGGAGCCCACTGAATAACATCCGGTGTGGCAATCGGTCCGATCACTGTGCGAACGTGATTTTTTAACTCGGTTTTTAAAGCGTCAGTCGCCGCAACACCGTTTTTCAAAGTGATGTAGGCGTAAATTCCCTGGCCTTTGATATCATGCGGGTAACCTACCACAGCTGCTTCAGCCACACCGTGATGATCAACAAATGCCGATTCCACTTCTGCTGTTCCGATACGGTGGCCTGATACATTCAGCACGTCATCTACGCGGCCAGTAATCCAATAGTAACCATCTTCGTCCCGCTTGCAGCCGTCACCGGTAAAATAATATCCCGGGTAAGTTGAAAAGTATGTTTCTTCGAATCGCTGATGATCTTTGTACACCGTTCTCATCTGTCCCGGCCATGAGCTCTTAATGGCCAGCACCCCTTCGCAGGCGCCTGACTGAACCTGGCCTTCAGCCGTCAGAATTTCAGGCTGAATGCCGGGAAGAGGCAGTGTCGCTGAGCCCGGCTTTAACTTCGCCGGATAACTTTCGGTTTTACCTTTGCTTAATGCCGAAATTAAAATTCCACCTGTTTCAGTCTGCCACCAGGTATCGACGATCGGGCAACGTTCGTCGCCTACAACTTTGTGATACCAGTTCCAGGCTTCAGGATTTATCGGTTCACCCACAGATCCCAAAAGGCGTAACGATTTACGCGAGCTTTTTTTAACCGGCTCTTCCCCGTCACGCATCAGCGCACGGATCGCCGTAGGGGCCGTATAAAAAATGTTAACCTGATGCTTATCAATCACTTCCCAGAATCTTGAAACTGTCGGGTAATTCGGAACACCTTCAAAAACTAAAGTTGTCGCTGCATTCGCCAGCGGGCCGTACACGATATAACTATGACCCGTTACCCAGCCAACGTCTGCGGTACACCAGTAAATTTCTCCGGGCTTATAACCGAAGACCATTTCATGAGTGTAGCTGGCATAAGTTAAGTAACCGCCTGTTGTATGAAGAACCCCTTTGGGCTTACCCGTAGAACCCGAAGTATAAAGAATAAACATCGGGTCTTCAGCTTTCATTCTTTCCGGTTCGCAGATATCGGCCACCTGTTTTACCTCGTCATGATACCAAAGATCGGTACCCGCATTCCACTCGACTTTGCCGCCCGTTCTTTGCACGACTAAAACTTTGCGCACAGAATTTTTATTTTTCGCAGCTAAGGCTTTAATAGCCTCATCGACATTTTTTTTAAGTTCAATTTTTTTAGCGCCGCGAAGACCTTCGTCAGCAGTGATAATAAAATCACTTTCACAGTCTTCGATTCTGTTTGCAATTGAATCGGGCGAGAAACCGCCGAAAATGACGGAATGAACAGCCCCCACGCGCGTACAGGCCAGCATGGCATACACTGCTTCAGGAATCATCGGCATGTAGATGGTTACGCGATCACCTTTTTTAACGTTGTGTTTCCGTAAAACATTAGCAAATCGGTTAACGGCTAAAGACAGCTCTCGGTAAGAGATTTTTTTTGAAGCTTCATTAGGATTATCCGGCTCCCAGATTAAAGCCGTTTGCTCTGCCCGCTCGGCCAGATGGCGATCGATACAGTTGTAACTGACGTTTAGTTCGCCGTCTTCAAACCACTTGATTGAAACCGGGCGTTTAAACGAATACTCTCCTGCTTTAGTGGGTTTTTTAAACCAGGTTAGCCGTTCTGCAACCTGAAGCCAATTTTGCTCGTTTTGATTTGTACTCATGCCCGATAGCTTACAAAAACAGGCTCAAAAGACCAGAAAATTCCCCTCTTAAAGTCCAAATTTCGCACCGACTCATCTACAGTTTGGCCCTCAAATATTCGATAAAGGAGTATGCGCTATTTTAAACTGCTTGTGACGGCCCAAATTGCCTTTATTCTTCTTGCGAACAGCGCCGCTGGTGAAGCAGATGCGAAACCTCCCCCTAAAAACTACTGCCAGAATATGGAGTTCAACAAAGACAAAAATTCTCTTAAGCTTTTATACAATAACAACTGGATTCACATTCTGGGCTGGTATCACGGTAATACCGAAAGAGAAACAGCAATCCTCGCGTCTGAAGACATTTACAAATTAGCGGGCGCAAAAAAATGCGCTGAAGCCGAAAAAAAGACCGCAGAAACTGTAAAGAAACTGGAAAAGCAAGTCGAAGAAAGCAAGCGCGTTTTCACCGAACTGAAGGCCATCTATCAAGAGCATCCGTTTAAAAATTTGGGAACTGAATACAGCAACGAAATGTACCGGGCCATGTTTTATAAAGGCGAACGAAACGCTGCATTGGACCTTGAACCCGCTTACAAAAAACTTTGCCCGGATCACCAAGGTAAAATCGCCGACTATTTTTTACTATTCCCCGGCGTTGAAACAGAATTTGTCCGGCTCAGCAAAGAAAAAATAAATCTTAAGCACCTGGACAGCCAGGCGTTGATAGACTCCTCTTTGCAGGGCTTTAACGAAGAAGACCGCTACCTTCGCCGCTATGAAAAAGAGTTCAACAAGAGCGAACGAAGTCTCTACAACAAGCTTTCCGAAATTTACTTAGCTGGCAAGCTAACAGAAGAAATCGTCAGTAAAGAAACCGAAGCTCTCCGTCCTGAAATGAAGATGCGGTTTCGTAAATATTTTCTATTAACAATTCAAATTAACAAAAATATTAAAAAACGCGATAAGTATATGATAGATGGCCTGACCTCACTTAATGAAAGTGCGGCGATGCTTGTCGGCAACTCTCACATATCCGGGATGCAGAAACTGCTGGAAGATCGTTGCGGCAAATCCTTTTCGAACAAATAAAAAAGGGAGCCTTATCAGGTCCCTTTCTTAATCTTAATTTGTAAGATTTTAGTTCACGTCTTTGAAGTCAGCATCAATCACGTCGTCGCCGCCTTTAGAGCCGTCAGCGCCACCGGCTGCTCCGCCGCCACCGCCGTTAGATCCGTCACCACCACCTGAGCCCGCTCCGCCGGCACCTGCCGTTGAAGCTTTATAAAGCTCTTCAGTGATTTTGTGAGAGCTTGTTTGCAGTTTTTCAAACGCTGCTTTCAGCTCAGACATAGACGCTGATTTATTATCTAAAACTTTCTTCGCATCAGCGATCATCGTTTTAATACTTTCTAAGTCAGCCGCAGGTAATTTAGAACCTTGCTCGTTCACCAGCTTTTCAGTTTGGTAAACCAGGTTATCTAAGTTATTGCGTGCGCCAACCGCTTCAGCTTTTTCTTTATCGGCATCAGCTTGCATTTCTGCTTCTTTAACTTTCTGTTTGATTTCCTCTTCAGAAAGACCTGATTGCGCCGTGATTTTAATGTTCTGCGATTTACCTGAAGCATTGTCTTTAGCAGAAACATTCAAAATACCGTTCGCGTCGATATCAAAAGTCACTTCAATTTGCGGAACTCCGCGAGGAGCCGCCGGAATACCCGTCAACTCAAAACGGCCCAGTGATTTATTATCACTTGCCATCTTACGCTCACCTTGCAGAACGTGAATATCCACGCCCGGCTGGTTATCGGCCGCAGTAGAGAACACTTGCGACTTCTTAGAAGGGATCGTTGTATTACGCTCGATCAAAGTGGTCATTACGCCACCTAATGTTTCGATACCTAATGAAAGCGGAGTTACGTCAAGTAACAGAACGTCTTTCACATCACCGGCTAATACACCACCCTGAACCGCAGCACCGATCGCCACAACTTCATCCGGGTTCACAGTACGGTTCGGCTCTTTACCGAAGAATTCTTTTACCGCACGCTGAATCGCAGGAATACGCGTAGAACCACCGACTAAAACGACTTCGTCGATTTCAGATGTTTTGTAACCTGAATCCGCAATCGCTTTTTTGCACGGCTCGATTGAACGCTTAACTAAATCTTCAGTCATTTGTTCGAATTTAGAACGCGTTAATTTAATTTGTAAATGCTTAGGGCCCGACTGATCTGCCGTAATGAACGGAAGATTGATGTCGGTTTCCTGAGTCGTTGATAATTCAATTTTTGCTTTCTCAGCCGCTTCTTTCAAACGTTGTAAAGCCATTTTGTCATTCTTAAGATCAATACCCTGGTCTTTTTTGAACTCAGAGATCAGCCATTCAAGAATAACAACGTCAAAGTTATCACCACCTAAGTGGGTGTCACCGTTCGTTGATTTAACTTCAACAACGCCTTCACCGACTTCAAGTACGGAAATATCGAATGTACCGCCCCCGAAGTCATAGATCGCGATTTTTTGATCTTTCTTTTTATCAAGACCGTACGCCAATGCCGCCGCTGTCGGCTCATTGATGATACGTTTAACGTTTAAGCCTGCGATACGGCCCGCATCTTTTGTTGCCTGTCTTTGCGCATCGTTGAAGTAAGCCGGAACTGTAATAACAGCGTCTGTTACTTCAGCTCCTAAATAATCTTCTGCAACTTTTTTCAATTTAGCTAAAACGCCCGCACCGATTTCTTCAGGTGAAGCCATTTTGTCGCCTTGAATTTTGAATGCACAGTCAACGCCGCCGTTTTTAGAAACAACATTGTAAGGAACTAATTTGATTTCATCTTGCACTTCCTCGAACTTGCGTCCGATAAAACGTTTTGATGAATAGATTGTGTTTTCAGGATTTGTAACGGCCTGACGTTTTGCAATTTGACCAACAAGTCGTTCGCCATCTTTCGTGAATGCAACAACCGAAGGAGTCGTTCTTGCCCCTTCTTCATTAACCAAAACCTTAGGTTCGCCACCTTCCATTATGGCCACACATGAGTTTGTTGTACCTAAGTCGATACCGATAATTTTTCCCATTTTAAGACTCCTTTAAAATTCTAATTAACTTCAAATCTAATAAATTAAATCTGGCTAAAAACAAACTGTTCTACAGGGGTTAATGTGAGTCCAATGTAGCACCCGTCAAGGCTAAGACCGCTGATTTATTGCAAATTTTTTGAAAATTTAAAGAAATTGGGGCTGAGAACTATGTGAAGCTTACCGTAGGCTTACTTAAAAAAGCCTTTCTTTTTGGCATTCACTTTAGTTTTGTTCAATTCTGCTATTTGTCTGACCAATTTATCCTCTTCCTCACTGAGCTTATTCGGGAAAAGAACATTCAGGCTAAAATACAAATCACCGCGGCGAGAGCCGCGCAGAGACGGCATTCCCCGTCCAGAAACCTTCACGCGTTCTCCTGGCTTGGCGCCGCGTGGAATATCGATCGAAACTTCACCGTCAAGAGAGTCGGTTTTAACTTCGCCGCCTAATAAAAACTGCACATAAGGAACATCAAGATCCGCAAAAAGATGATCACCTTCACGCTCAAAAACTTCGTGTTCTTTCACACGGATTTCCACATAAAGATCACCGTTCGGGCCGCCTTTGTAACCGCCTTCGCCCTCGTTACCGATACGTAAACGTGTGCCGTTATCAACACCAGCAGGAATGGTGACTTTGATATTTCGTTTCACTTCAACACGGCCATGGCCGTGACAGCTCTTACAAGGGTTTTCAATTGTTTCGCCGGAGCCTTTGCACGAATGACAAGTTGTCGACATCGCAAAAAATCCCTGCTGACGAACCACCTGGCCTGAACCGCCGCAAACACGGCAAGTGACAGGTTGAGAGCCTTTAGCTGCACCACTGCCGTTGCAGTCGCCGCAGTTGGCTTCGGTTTCGAATTCAATTTGCTGTTCTTTTCCTGTAATGACTTCTTCCATTTTGATTTCAGTCACAAAACGAAGATCAGAACCTTTTCGCGGAGAGTTTCGGCTGCGTCCGCGCTGCTGTTGAAAGCCGCCGGCGCCAAAGATATCTCCGAAGATATCACCGAACTGAGAAAATATATCATTCATATCAGGGCCGGCTCCGCCGCCGAAACCGCCACGCCCCTGAAACGCCTGATGGCCGAAGCGGTCGTACTGTGACCGCTTATCATTATTACTTAATACTTCATAAGCTTCGGCTGCTTCTTTAAACTTGTCTTCAGCTGCCTGGTCACCGGGATTGCGGTCAGGGTGAAATTGCATCGCGAGCTTTCTATAGGCCTTTTTAATAACCTCAGCATCAGCGGTCTTTTCAACACCTAAAATTTCGTAGTAATCCCGTTTTGTCGCCATAGCTTTCTCACTATGAGTTTTTTTTCATAAACGTCAAGAAGGGACTTAGAGAAGGCGTTTCAAAATGCTTGCTGGGCAAGCAAAACAGCCCAAAATTTAGTTTAACAGAGGTTAAAAAGCATGTTTTAGTTGATGCATGCAAAGGTATTTGGTCGGCGGAATTTATGGTTTTTTGTTTTTATTACCGCTGATAAATTTTACCGGAAACGGTTCTTCGCCATGGGAATTCCCTAAACTTTGCTTTTCGGTTGCGGCGATCACACTTCTTTTCTCAGCCTTCATTTTCTGGAAGCTTCGCAGTTCAGTTTTAGAATTTCGGTACAATAAAGTTTTACTGCTGATATCCCTTTTCACTTTCAGCTCATTGGTTTCTTATTTTTTAGCGGCGAATACGTTTCTATCTTTTTGGGGCGATAAACTTTTGCCCTCTGATTCCATGGTTACAATTCTGGCGGGACTTCTGCTTTCCGTTCTGCTTCTGCAGATTGATTTTAAAGAGAATAACACCCGACCTATTTATTTTCTATTTTGCGGAATGCTGACGTTGCAGCTCGTCTGCGGGCTGATTCAAATTTTTGATTTGAATCTTCCCTGGTGGGGATTCCACTATTCCGTTTTCGGCACCCAAGGGCAACCTGTCGCCTACGCTACATTACTGGGTTGCTTAGCTCCTTTTGCGTGTACCTATTTTTTTCGCAATGCAAACCGGGCTGCAGAAATTTTTCTTTCAGGCGCACTTTTATTTTTTACGAATTTTGTTATTCTACATACCGGTTCACGAATGCCGCTGGCGGTGCTTTGGCTTACGTTTTTACTTATCGTCATCTACTATGGACTTCACCGGAAGCGTTACCAGGCTGTTAAAAAAATTATTGCGTTTTGCCTGCTTATCGCCGTCAGCACGGCTTTGTTTCAGATACAAAAATCCGAATCTGAAATTCAATCGAAGCTTTCATCTGAAATGGTGAGTAAGGGGCTTGAAACCCGGAAGCTCGTTTTACAAAGCGGCATTGAAGCATGGAAAGAGAAACCTGTTTTCGGCTACGGTCCGCAGATGTTCTTATCGGCACACCGCCCGTTTCAGACGGCTGAGATCAACTTATTCGAATACTGGGAAAACGGCTGGATCAAGGCCCACAATCACCTGGGCGACTTGCTGGTAAATCAGGGTCTTGCGGGTTTACTCATTACACTTTTTCTTTATGTTTTTTTGTTAGTGAAAGCCGGAAAACTGTTTTTTAAAAAAGAACCCGCAGAAAGCGAAACCGTCTCTCTGGCAGCCTTCGCCGGTTTTAATTACTTATTTCTTGCGAACCTGACGGCCTTCAACATGATAACAACGCAGATTCTCTTTACAGCATTTGCTGTTCTGTTTTCTGTTTTTCAGAGTGATGTTCAAAAGAAATCTTTTACCTTGCGTGGTTCAATACGCTCTGCGGTGCTGGGCCTTTCGTTTTTGGCAGCAGCCCTGCTTTTGCTGAACACTTATGGCGTGTGGAAGTCGGATATTTTAATTCAGTCCTGGCTCAGGAACGAAAAAGTAAACGCCGACAAACTCAAATCTCTTGATTTGACCTTCAAAGCAGTTGCACTTAACCCGCAGGATGGCCTTAACTACTGCTATGTGGGGCGCCTCTATACCGAAATGCTGGGGCGGAACTACAAATCACTCAAGGCACAAGATCTGCAAAACTCTTTACAGGCGATCGATGAGAATATGAATCAATGCATGAGGCTGAGCCCCGGCATCATTCACTACGTTCAGTTAACGGCAGAAGTTTATCAGGAACTTTTTTTTCGCGGAGTCATCAGCTCTCCTGAAAAAGCATTCAGCTATTACAATGAGGTTTTACAAGTCACCCCTTACCACCCGAAAATTTTTTCGGAAATGGGCCGCCTTCACTTGCAAGCCGGAAACGAAGCTGCCTTCGTAGAAGCGGAATCAAAAGCTCTGGAGCTTAAACCTGACTATGCCCCCGCATACATCGAACTGTTTCAAAACTATTACAAAAAGCAGGATAACGCTGCGGTTTCAGCTCTTACGGACAAGTTCTCGCGAGCGAAGTTTAATTCGCCGGAGTTCGTTCCTTTTATTTTAGATTTAGTCGCAATTGCAGAAGCCAATCATGATAGCCGCTCGAAGGAAGTCTTCCAAAATGCATACGACCGGTATAAGTATCTCATACCGGTCGCCAAAAAATTTTAAGTTATATATTAGTTACCTAAGTTGCTATTAGCTGGTGAACTTAGTTACCTAAGTTGCTATTAGCTGGTGAACTTAGTTACCTAAGTTCACTTGCGTATTTGAAATCAGCTTAACCTGATTAACAGTCCACGTGTCACCTGACGTGGCACCCGGATCAGAAGCTGTTGCCGCTACGACACCATAGGCTGCAGCTGTGAATGTGGCTTGCGCACAAGATGTAGTTGAAACCGTTGTAGGCTTAGTAATAGTGGTGGCCCAGCCGGCACTGCTCGTATTGACGTTACCGCCATCAGACCATGTATTGGCAGCTGTCGTCGCTTCAGCCGGTGCTCCGAGACCCGTACTATATGATGTACAAGCCGTACCTGACTGAAACCCTGTAACGTATCTTAATCGCGAGCCTTGAACTGAAAAGCCGATGTTTTTTAAATCTACCGAAAACTGATTCCATTCCTGACGAAAAGATTCTTCAGCAGTAAATAAAGCAGCTAAAGCCAACTTCGCTTCAGACTGGCGCGCTTTAGCCTGAAACTTCTGGTAGCGTGGGATACCGATCGCGGCAAGAACACCGATGATGGCGACAACAACCATAAGCTCGATCATCGAGAAACCTTTTTTGGAGAAGGTTATTTTTTTCATATAAGATCCCCCTAAACTAAATTATATCACATTTGTTATTTTTTGAGTCTACTTTCTTCCAGCCGAGTTTTCAACTGTCTCACCCATTCTGGGTCCTGTTCGGTATCAATCATGTGCTGCAAAATCTCTTCAGCAGTGGCTTTATCCCCGCCATCAACCGCCAGTTTACCAGCCGATAGTCTCACCCACGCCGGGGCGCCGCTGTTTGCTGCCATAAAATAAAGTTTAGCGGCTTTCTTTTTGTCTTTCTGTTCGAATAGAGCGTGATAAGCGGCCGCGTATAACAGCTGCCACTCGTGTTGAAATTTCTCAACACCCTTATCAAAAATTATTTTCGCTCCAGGAGTGTCTTCAATCAATACGGTCAGTGAAAGACCACCGTAGTAATAGGCTTCGATAAAGTTAGGATCCAGTTCAACTGTTAAGTTTATCATATTGAAAAGCCAGGACTTTCCTGTACACACTCTCTCAGAAATAAATTTCTCGCAGTATTCAGTATCTTGAATGGCTCGCAACCAGAAAGAGTCTGAAGCTTGCGAACCGAATCCGGAAAGAAGATGTTTGATTTCCAGTGGTGGCGCCACATACATCGTGCGGTCCTGACTTACAGGCCGCTGAAATAATCCTTGCCCCAAAAAAAATAAGGCCGCTATAACCAGCAGCCTTATTTCAACGAAATAACTTTTCAACATCGAAAGTTAAGCTTAGTTAGAACCTAAGTTAACCTGAGTGTTAGAGATCAATTTAACTTGGTTAACTGACCAAGTGTCACCAGAAGTTGTACCAGGGTCAGCAGCTGTAGCAGCTACAGTTCCGTAAGCAACGCCAGTGAAAGTTGCTTGTGCACATGAAGTAGCAGAAGCAGTAGTTAATTTAGTCATAGTAGATGCCCATGAAGCACCAGAAGTATTTACGTTACCGCCATCTGACCAAGTGTTTGCTGCAGTCGTCGCTTCAGCAGGGGCACCCAAACCAGTTGAGTAAGAAGTACAAGCTGTACCTGATTGGAATCCAGTTACGTATCTTAAGCGTGAACCTTGAACAGAGAAACCGATGTTCTTCAAGTCGACGGAAAATTGATTCCATTCTTGTCGAAAAGACTCTTCTGCCGTGAACAATGCTGCCAAAGACAGTTTCGCTTCAGATTGACGAGCTTTCGCTTGGAATTTTGAGTACTGCGGGATACCGATTGCAGCTAAAACCCCAATGATGGCAACAACAACCATCAGCTCGATCATCGAGAAACCTGACTTATTTAATAGTTTTTTCATTTCCGTCTCCTTATAAAACGTTCTTGTTTAAAAGTTATAATGTTTTCTTAACAAATTAATCGTAACAGTAAAATAAAGAAGTGCAACATGTTGTTTAAGAAAAAAAATACCTATTTCATTTTGATATTTTGGGTGCCATGATCACCACGATGGACAACAACAACCCCAAGCACGACCATGGTCTAGCGCTCGACGAAGACGTAGCCGAGCCAAAAGAGTACAAAGTTTTAATTCATAACGACGACTATACCCCAATGGACTTTGTTACATTTGTGTTAAAAAAATTCTTTTCGAAGAGTGACGCAGAGGCAACAAAAGTTATGCTCGATGTCCATAATAAGGGCATAGGCATTGCAGGAATCTATTCGTACGAGGTGGCGGAAACCAAGTCGGCTCAGGCCAATCAGTTTGCAAAGAACAGTCAGTATCCGCTCAAAACAAGTTACGAGGAGGTCTAAATGCTTTCAAAAGAACTTGATAAGAGGTTAGGAAAAGCAATCGAGCTTGCAACGAAAAAAAATCATGAATTTGTCACGCTTGAGCACCTCCTCTATTGTTTAGTCGAAGCTCCGATGATCGTGGATATTTTGGAAAAGCTCGGAAGTTCTGCGACGGAAATCAAAAAAGAATTAAAGACCTACATTGATAAAAATCCTCTTTTAAATGATGAAAACAAAAAGGATCATGGCGGCGTACAGAACTGGCGCGCTGATCTGACGATGTCGCTGCACCGCGTTTTTGAGCGTGCCGCTTTACAGATGTCAGCTGCTGGAAAGAACGAAGTTCACGAAGGCCACGTTCTGATTTCTATGATGGAAGAAAAGAAATCGTACGCGACATACTGTCTTGAAAAATGCGGTATCCGTCAGTTTGATGTGATCTCGATCGTCAGCCACGAACTGGCGTCAGGCCCCTCTCGCGGACTTAGCGAAGAAGGCTCTACAACAGCGGAAGCTGACCGAAAATCCACTCTGGATGACTTTGCTCTCAATTTAAATGAATACGTCTTGTCAGGGAAGAAAGACCCTCTCGTCGGCCGCGAAGATCTGATTCAAAAAATGATTCAGACACTGGGGAGGCGCACGAAAAACAATCCTCTCCTTATTGGTGACTCGGGTGTCGGTAAAACCGCTGTAGCGGAAGGCCTCGCAGAAAAAATTGTCACCGGCCAAGTCCCCGACTTTTTGAAAAATAAAATTATTTACTCTGTTGATTTGGGTTCTGTTTTAGCAGGTGCCAAGTACCGCGGCGACTTTGAAGGCCGCATGAAAAGCATATTAAAAGAAGCCAAAGATAAAAAAAATGTGATCCTTTTCATTGATGAAATTCACACCGTAGTTGGCGCCGGCTCTATTTCGGGTGGATCAATGGATGCCTCTAACATGTTAAAACCGGCGCTTACTAAAGGAGAAATAACATGCATTGGAGCAACTACGTTTCAGGAATTCCGTCAGCATTTCGAAAAGGACCGCGCCTTATCACGCCGTTTTCAGCGCCTCGATGTTTCAGAGCCGAGCCTGGAAGACACTCTTCACATTTTGCGCGGGATTAAATCCAAATACGAAACTTTTCACAAAGTTGAATACACAGAAGAAGCAATTAAAGCCTGCACTGAGCTTTCACAAAAATATTTAAGCAGCAGCAAACTTCCCGACAAAGCCATCGATCTTTTAGATGAAGTCGGCAGTACTGTTAAACTGCAGAACCGCACTGACCGCTCGATCTCAGCGAAAGATGTGATGGAAGTGATCAGCAGGCTTTCAGGAATCCCGACTGTTGAGATGTCACAGGATGATCTTAAAGGCCTGAAAGATCTCGATAAAAAACTTAAATCCGTGGTTTTTGGTCAGGACGAAGCTATCGACGCTTTAGTTCAGGCCATCAAGTTCGCGCGCAGCGGGCTTGATCATAAAGAAAAACCTTGGGGTTCATTCTTATTTGCCGGCCCGACCGGTGTCGGTAAAACCGAAGTCTGCAAGCAGCTCGCGCGTATTTTAGGAATTCAGTTTCAGCGTTATGACATGAGTGAATACTTAGAAAAGCACGCGATCTCACGCCTGGTGGGTGCCCCTCCGGGATACGTCGGCTATGAACAAGGCGGTCAGCTGACCGAGCACGTTCAGAAGCATCCGTATTCGCTGATTTTACTGGATGAGATCGAAAAAGCGCATCCTGATATTTATAATATTTTACTACAGGTTATGGACGGAGGCCGTCTGACCGACGGTAACGGACGCACCGTTGACTTCAAGAACACTTTAATCGTTCTCACCACAAACGCCGGTGCCAGCGATGTTGCCAAAGGCCAGATAGGCTTAGGCAAAAAAGATTCGACCGGAGTCAGCCAGGAAGCGATCAAAAAAACCTTCGCTCCTGAGTTCATTAACCGCCTTGATCACGTTGTTTATTTTAACTCGTTAACAGAAGCTTTAATCATTAAAGTTGTTGAGAAATTCCTGTCCGAATTGAGACTCACACTCGCTCAGAAAAAAGTAGAGCTGGTTTACACTGACAAAGTCTTGAAATTTATTGCGGAAAAAGGATTCGATTCTGTTTACGGAGCTAGACCAATCGCCCGAAAAATCGACCAACTTATCAAAAGTCAATTGGTCGACGAGTTGCTTTTTGGTAAACTTAAAGACGGAGGCAGGGTTGAAATCGACTTCGATGGCAACAAGCTCGCCTTCACTTTTAATAAACCGGTGAGCGTGAAATCCAAAGTAACGATCCCGTAACCAAAGACGTGGGCGTTTAATGAGCCGTATTTACATTGGAATATTCTTCTTATTTTTATCGACATCATGCCGTTCTCAATCGTTATTGCCTTGGGGTGATTTGTATGAAATTCAAAAAAGCAAATCCGTGTTGTCGACTTACACCTGTGACGACCTGATTGAAAAAGCAAACGACAAAGATTTCAGTTTAAAAAATCTGGCCGGCTTGCGCGCAATGGCCCGCTGTAAAGACTATAAGTTTGACATGTCCGCCCTCACCGATTTCGAGCGCCGTTTATACTCGGCCGAAATCGAAAGCTTCTCTCCGGCCTCTGAAAATAAAAGCACGGCCGACTTAAGTATTTCAGGAATTAAAAAATTAATTAAAAAAGAGAAATCAGAAACAGAAAAGTTTTCTCTTTATAAACAGTTACGTGCACGCCTGAAAAAAACTCCGTCTGACCGTAAAGAGTATTTAAAAACAACGACTCAGATGCTTCAGTGGGCGCAACAGAATTTTAAAAAGAACAAAAAGTCTTCAGACGCCGCCGGCATTTTGTATGAAGCCTCGCAAATTCACGCCCGCACTTTCTGGACAGATGATGACGGCGAAACCGCGATCAAAACAATTGATTCGACTGTAAAAAGCCTGACTCCGAAGAATTCCGTTGCTGAATTGTATTACCTAAAAGCCCGCATCGAAGAAGAGAAGAAAGATTTTGCTGCCGCTGTTGCCAATTACGATCTGGCGATTGCCGATGCAGATAAGTTTCAGGCGAAGTCTTTAAGCTTCACAATGGACCGTGTGATGTGGATCAAATCCTGGATTCTTTACAAGCAGAAGCAGCTTCCGGAAGCAGAAGCGGCTTTAAGAACTTTAGCTAATGCAACTACGGATTTATCCGAAAAGTCCCGCGCTTTATTTTACCTGGGCCGCACCATTAAGGCTCAGGGTAACCGTGATGCTGAAGCCACAGCCATATTCGAAAGCATTATTCAGAATGATTACTTCGGATATTACGGTCTTGTATCGTACCGCGAACTGGGCCGCAAACTGCCGGCCATTAAAAATTTAAAGCCGACAAACACAGTGAAGTTCGATTTGAAACTTGAAACGATCCCGCAAAAAGATATTTTTGCAGATCTTGTTAAGTTCCGCGAATTTGCACTGGCAGAAAGAGCCACTGGCCTGATCTCTGCCGGCAACAAGCACGATGAAGTGAATCTGGCTTTGTACCTTGCGCAGAAAGCAAAAATCTACATGCCGCTTTTCAGAAGCTTTGCACGTTTAAACAATGACGAAAAACAGGATGTGTTCATCAATTATCCTGAGCTGGTGTTTCCGCGGCCTTACAAAGACCAGGTTAATGAAATGGCTGAAAAAACCAAACTTCCGCCTTCGCTGATTTACTCAATCATGAAGCAGGAGTCAGGTTTCAACGAAAGAGCCCGCAGTGCTGCAGACGCCATGGGCCTGATGCAAGTGATTCCCGGTTTAGCTAAGCAGCTTTCACGAAAATTTGAAGTTCCTTATAAAAAAAGCGAAGATCTTTATGATCCTGAAATTAATATTCAGATCGGCAGCTACGAATTGATGGAGCAGGTTCGTAAACAAAACGGCAAGCTCGCTTACGTGGCTGCAGCGTACAATGCAGGCCCTAACGCCTTATCACGCTGGCTGACGAACCGTAACCGCGAAGATATTCTGGAGTTCATTGAAGAGATTCCTTACGACGAAACCAGAACTTATATAAAGCTGATAGCCCGAAATAAGGCGTTCTACGAGCGCATCTCAAATCGAGACACCGATCAGGAATTTCCGCCTGACTTTTTGAACTAATCCCCTATTACCCAGCTTCAGATAGCACCTCGACCTACCGAAAGGTAGGTTATGAAAAAGAACTCTCTCTATCTGATTAATGGTTTGTTTTTTACAGTATTTGCTATTGCTCTTTACTTCTTTCTGACTCCGAACCCGCTTCGCGAAACCCAGTCCACAAAAAAACAAAGTCAGAGCAACCGTCTTTTAGAGTTAGGCCTTGTTCAGGATCAAACCACGTCTGTAGAAGACGAGCCTTCAGCGCTATTCAACGACCCTGCTATCAAGCAAGCATGGGGCCTTAAAAAATCAGATGCGGCCCGTGCCTGGTCTGTCAGCCAAGGCAGTAAAGAAGTCATCGTTGCGATTATCGATACAGGTATTGACATTAACCACGAAGACTTAAAAGGCAACTTGTGGGTCAATCAAGGCGAATCCGGCAAAGATGCAAAAGGCAAAGACAAAGCGACCAACGGAATCGATGATGACCAAAACGGTTTTATTGACGATGTTAACGGCTGGAACTTCGTTTCTAACAACCCGAGATTAACCGACAATCACGGTCACGGTACCCACATTGCCGGCATCGTGGGGGCTGAAGCTGCGAACGGTAAAGGCATCAGCGGGATTTCACCTAAAGTCAGTCTCATGATCCTAAAGTATTACGACCCGAAAGTTCCGAATACGGATAACTTAAAAAACACTGTGGCTTCTATTCAGTACGCGGTCAAAATGGGTGCGCATATTATTAATTATTCCGGTGGCGGCATTGAGTATTCACAAGAAGAATTCGAAGCCGTTCAAGCCGCAGAGAAAAAGGGAATTTTATTCGTAGCCGCAGCCGGCAACGAACGTTCTAACTCTGACCAGAACCATTACTACCCGGCTGATTACCCGTTAAAAAATATTATTTCAGTAACCGCTATCGACCCGACGACAGAAGTTTTATCGTCATCAAACTATGGTGTTCAGACGGTGGATATCGCGGCTCCGGGCCAGAATATTCTTTCGTGCTTACCGAACAATTCTTACGGTTTAATGACCGGAACTTCACAGGCCACAGCGTTTGTAACCGGTGCAGCCACCCTCATTATTTCTCATAAAAAACAGTATTTTAAAGCTGAAGAAATCAAAAAATATGTCTTAGCTACCGGTGATACTTCGTCTTCACTTTTGGCAAAAACGAAAACCTCGCGTCAGTTAAATCTTTTTAAAGCATTAACGATTCTTGGCAATGAAACAGGATTTTCAGGAACAGCAAAAGCCAAAGTTGAAAATAAATTCCTGTCAGAATCAAATGCAGAGTCAGACAGAGGCACGGATCCGAACATGGATAACGTCAGCAATGTAGCCAGCTTCGGTAAGCAGTTATTGAAGAACTTAGGTCAGCAAAACAACCGTAAAAAACCAAGCGCCAACGCTGTAGCTGAAGACCCGAACGCAGTTAAAGACGGAAACTAGCGATTACAAACTTAAAGGTTTGCGCGAATTTGAAAAAAGCCCTACGCCGAATGCCAGAATCGTCAGGCTTAACACCATGCCGTTGAAATTCGGAAACGTTGGAACATATTTATTGTAAATCAGCATCAGCATTCCGATGGTGCCAATTGTTAAAAACAAAATCTGAAATCCGCTTAACGCCGCTACCGCTGTTTCAGGATCTTTTGCAACGTCATTGTATTTCGGAGACTTCAGCTGCTGATCAAGGCGCGTTTCGATTTGCTTAATGTATTTCGCGCAAAGTGAATCATGACCTAAACTTTTCTGAAGTTCGGCATACTTTTGCCACGCAAAGTTCAAAGCCATTTGCTGGTGACAGCGGTTTAAAAAATCCTGGTGATATTGGTCTTCGTCGAAGTTAGCGACCACTTTTTGCCAAAGGGCGTTCATCTCGTACAACACCGGGCTTTCATCTTTTTGAAGCTGTATATATTTTGATTCTAAAACGCCGCAAGTTGGGCATTCATCGCTTTTTTGCGGTTTCAGGTTCGAGCATTTCGGGCATGTGCTTAGTGCGATCTTCTCAGGGGTTTTTGTTTTAAAAAGACCGAATTCACCCGTTTCAGTGGTTAAATAAAAGGCTTTATCGCAAGAAGCGCAGTCAAAACCCGGCTCTTTTTCGTCTTCAAAGACATCATTGGTTGTGCAGTAAAGCTTTTGGCAATGTGGACAGCGGAAGCGAACTTCTTTCGCAACGGGCGTTACCCCAGGCTGTGATCTTTCGTTCTCCGAACGAATCATTTCTGTGTTCATCTGCGTCTTCCCCCGAATAACAGATTATGTTAACTTCTTATAGCATGAACAGAATTCGCAGTTTTATCAAGGGGATTTCTTACTTTCTGGCCCTTCCATTTTTGAGTGGAATTTTGGTGGGAACTTCTTACATTCCCTTCAACGGATGGGCATTGTTTTTCTGTTATCTCCCTCTGTGGTTCAAGGTTTTACAACTGACCGATGACAATAAAAAATTTTCACAAATCTTCTTGTCCGCATGGGTTACGCAGTTCGTGCTGACTCTTATAGGGTTCAACTGGATTTACTATGTGAGTACCGAGTTCGGTCATCTTCCGGCCCCCTTATCCCTTGCGGCTTTGCTGGCTTTTGGAACCTTCATGCATCTCTACATTCCGCTCTCAGTAACATTTGCCGCCGTATTGTTTAGAAAGCTCAGGATCCAAAATGTCTTTGTCCGGTTTTTGCTTCTTGCGATTTCCATGGGTCTTATTGAGCGCGTATGGCCTTCAATTTTTGAATGGAACCTGGGTTACTCACTTCTGTGGATGAACCTGCCGATCTATCAATGGGCTGACACCGTGGGCTTCTGGGGCCTTTCGACATGGATCTTCGTGATTCAATCCTGCGTCGCCTACGCCGTTTATTTGTTTATTCAAAAACAAAAAAGGGAAGCCGGCTTCATTTTCGCTGTGACTCTAGCGGTTTTTGTTTTATTCAACGTTACCGGTCACTTCAAAGCCAAGCGCTGGCAAAAGACCGACGAGATGGCGCGCATCGCGGTTACTCAAGGCAATATCGGCAATTCTGAAAAGCTTCAGTCAGAGCAAAAATCTCAGTTTCATAATTTTATCATCGACAAATACAGCTCTCGAACGGCAGAGCACATTGCCCAGTCCCCGGCTGACCTTCTGATCTGGCCAGAGACAGCCTTGCCGATGGCCATGGACAAAACCTATCACTACGGCAAAGACCAAAAAAAGATTCTCGAGAACGTCTCCTACTGGGGAATCCCGCTGATAACCGGAGCTTATTCTCTTAACAAGCAAGAGCGTGACTACCGCGGCGACGATGTGATCCGCAACAGCGTATTTTACATCGCCCCTAACCGCGACTTCGCCGCCCCTCCGTATTTTAAAACGAATCTTCTGGCGTTCGGTGAATACATGCCGTTCGGAGAGCTGTTTCCGAAGCTGTATGATCTGCTTCCATTTGTCGGCGTCTATGCAAAAGGTTCTGGCCCGGTTATCGCGAAGATCGCTCTGAAAGATAAAGAGATCAGGCTGGGCCCGCAAATTTGTTATGACTCTTTAGAGCCGGGCTTCTCTCGCGACCTTGCTAAAAACGGTGCGCAGGTTATTTTCAACGTCACAAACGACGCCTGGTTCGGCTGGTGGGCAGAACCCTACCAGCATGGCTGGATGACTTTAGCCCGCGCGGTAGAAGTACGGCGCCCGCTGGTTCGTTCTACAAACACCGGCATCTCAACAGCAATTCTAGCCGATGGCGAGATTCTGACTCAGTCACCGATCAATGAAGGCTGGGCTCATACGTTTGAAGTGCGTTACAAAAAAAATCCGCCGCAAACCACTTACACCCGTTTCGGTTATTTTGACTGGGTCATTTGGCTGGCGCTTGCAATCGGATTATTATTTTACTACCGAACCGGACCAACCCCGGCGCCAGCGCCGGATGAAGGTGAAAATGTTTGAAGTTAAAAATTTAGACTGGATTGAAATTCTAGAAAAAATAAAATCTTTCACTACTTGTGAAGCCGCCCGCGATATCGTGAACGACACAAAACCCTTCGGCTCCGCCACCGATGCCGAGCGCAGCTTTTATGAAATCGAATGTGCCGCCGAAGTGATAAATTCCGGCGTTAGGCCTCACATGCAGAGTCTGGATTTGTTCGAACTATGGATTTCAAGACTTAGAAAAAAAGCCGTTGTTAAAACTCTTGAACTTAAAGACATCCGTCACTTCTGTATTGAAATCATCGCACTTGTTGAGGCACTGAAAACACAGAACACCGCCTGGGCACACGAACAAAGCCAGGCCCTTATGCACGCAGAAGAGCCGCTTTCAGCCATTGATAACCTGATGACACCTTCAGGAGACATCCGTATGGATGCCTCTGAAAAACTTTACCGTCTGTTCAAAGAAAAAGAATCTTTAGCCCGTCAGATCCAGAACCATATGGACAAACTGGTTAAAGACAACAAAGTGGAACACATGCTTCAGGAAAAATACGTCACGACCCGTGAAGGCCGCTGGGTGATTCCTGTTAAAGGCGGAATGCAGCACTTTGTTCCCGGAGTCATCCATGGAAGTTCTCAGACAAAACAAACCGTTTACATGGAACCTGAAACCGTCATTCCGTTAAACAACCGCGTTCGTCAGATCGAGGTCGAAATTGAAGACGAAATTGAGCGATTGCTTTACGAGATCTCGGAATATCTTGCGACGAAAACTTCCGATTTTGAAAGTTCACGCAAAATTTTAATTAACTGCGATGTGCTTTTGTCAAAAGGCCAGCTCAGCATTTTGTTAGAAGCAAAAAGCTGCCGTTTTGCCGAAGATCAAATTGACTTGAAAGAGCTGATCCATCCTTTGTTAAAACTTTCGGGCAAAAAAATTGTGAGTAACAGCGTTCAGTTGAGTGCCGACAAAAGAATATTAATTCTGTCCGGTCCCAATGCCGGCGGTAAAACCGTTTTATTAAAATCAATCGGACTTGCGGCGCAAATGGCCCGCTGTGGCCTTCCGATCTGCGTTCAGGCGGAATCAACAATCCCGTTCTTCGCTGAGATCGTAACCGGCATCGGCGACTCGCAAAGTGTCGATGAAGATCTCAGTACCTTTGCGGCTCACTTAAAAATTTTAGACCGTGCTTCGCAGTTAAAAGGTTTAGAGAATTTAGTTTTAATCGATGAGATCTGCGGCTCGACTGATCCTGAAGAAGGCTCAGCACTGGCGCGCGCGTTCATTGAAAAATATGCTGAAAATAATTTTTTCGGAATCATCACTTCACATTTGAGCCCGCTAAAAATGGGTTGGACAGAAAAAGATCCGGTGCTGAACGGCAGTCTAGAGTACGATACCCAAATCGGCAAACCAACCTACCACTTCCTGCCGGGGATTCCGGGCGAATCACTTGCAATTCAAACGGCAAAACGTGTCGGTGTGTCTCCAGCCATAGTTGATTTGGCTCTTCAGAAATTGAGTCCTGAGGTCCGCGCCCGTCAAAGTAAAATGGCCGAACTGGAGTCATTAAAAAAAGACATCACCGTTTTACAGGACAACTTAAAACAGCAGGTTAAAAAAGCTGAAAAACTAAAAGATGAATATGAAACTAAGCTTGCAGACTTCGAGCGCGAAAAAGAAAACAAACTTTCGCAGGCTCTTAAAAAAGCCAGCTCAAAAGTTGAAGAGGCTTTAAACACTGCAAGCGCCGGCACAGTACTCGAGCGTCACCGTCAGTTACAGGAAATCAAATCGACCTTACCTGAAATTATTAAAGCCAAGCCCGTACAATCAGGAACTTCCCAAATTGCAAATGCCGACGAATTCGCAAAACGCTTTCCGCCGGGCAGCAAAATATTTGTACCAAGTTTGAATCAGGATGGTGTTGTGCAATCCGTCCCGAACGCGCGCGGTGAAGTATTGGTTTTATCGCAGTCGATTCGCCTTCAGCTTCCGTGGAATGAACTGAAGCCACCTGCAAAAGCGCAGAACCCCACAAACCGCCTAGTACGGCAAAGCGGCCAAGTGACCGTGACCATGCTTGAGACTGACCGCAATCTCGATCTTCGCGGCAAAACAGTTGATGAGGCCATTTCCGAACTTGAAATAGCTTTGGATCACGCGACCGAAATGAACGAAGACAGGCTTAAGGTTATTCACGGCCACGGCACAGAAGCTCTTAAAAAAGCGATCCGCACCTACCTTTCCCGCTCAGTCTACGTCAAGAAGTGGAAGGCCGGCAGTGCTGAAACCGGCGGCGATGGCGTAACCTGGGTAGAGCTGGGCCAGCTCTAAGGTGTGACCAATCCCTTGTCACCAGTGACACTAAAGCGGCACCTTGTTTCACTCTGATAATGCCAAGTTTTAGTGTCTCATTTTCGATCTGCGAAAAGGCCTTAAAACCACCCCTGTTTTCATTCTCAAAATGAGCCATGGCAACCCCTTTGCAATTTAGGTGTGTAAGAGGGGTTAAATATGAAAACACAAACTCTAATCAAAGTAACAGTTCTGATCTCAATGTTGGTATTAAGCGCTTGCGGCACAAGCAAGTCTGCTAACTCAGGTACAACCGAATCAGAGTCTCGCGTTGAAGTGAGCAGTGAGAAACCTCTGGCATCATGTAACCAACTGAGCAAAGCCGGCTTAATGACAATGAATATCGCTAACATTATCGATGCTGACGGCAAAGCTAACCAGGATTTTGTAAAAGTAAAATTCGGATCAATTGACAGCGCTCATAATAAACCTGGTTACTACTTAAAATTTTACAAATGGCGCGTAATCAACAACGCGGTTCAATTAGACAGCGCTCCGATGGCAGCGTACTCATATAACCTGAGCACAGGCTCACCGTCTTCTGTACCTACAACAGGTATTTACATCAGCTCAATGAATGCAGAAACAGGCTATATGCTGAAGTTAAACGATGATTTAAAGAACCCGTATCAGGTAATTAAAGTTGTAGCTTATATGTCAGACGGCACAATGATCGATCACGTAAACGTACTGATCCCGCAATTTTTAGCAAGCCCTGAAGATTACAAATACAACTCTAACGGTACAATGCGTGCGGAATTACTTCAGCAATTACACCCGCTGTACGGTCAAGATGTGAGCGGCTGGAGCTTCTCGCAAATTCAGGAATCTTTTGATCAGTATTGCTTCTAATGGCTCTGGTTAACCGGCTCGCCTAATGGCTCGACTCTGTAGCCACTTCCTCAGCTTCCAAGTTTTCACCCTGGCGGTAACGGTCGACCAGGGTTTCGTCTTTTGTAGGAAACGAGAATAACAACGAATTCACCTGCGCTTCTGTATCCTCTTCTGTTACGACGATATAGAAGCAGTCCTCCACTCCCAGGTCAGGAAATTCTTTGATGAAGGTTACAAGCACATGCCCTGTCGTATCGACTTTGCGCCAGATTTCATCTGGCCCGTTGATAGTCGATTCACGGCAATCCACGTAGTCTTTAAATTTGTCTGTCGGGATGTCTTTCTCACTGCGAAGCTTTAGCATCGACTCTAAAAGACCGATCGCCAGGTAATCACCCTCCAGCAAAGAATCGCCTTCAATCGCAGCAAACTGGATGGCTTCTAACTTTCTGTGAAAAATGATTTCGTCTTTGCGGAACGTTTCCAGCATTTCGTTATCTTTTGTCGGAAAGTGCAAGAAAACAAAGCTTGGGTAATTTTCTTCGGTGTTCACATATACCACAGCAATGTAATAAAAAGTTTGTTGTTTGGTTTCGAAGGATCTTACAAACGTGTGTACTTTCAAATCTTCGAAGGTTTCCTGGTCTAACCAGATCTCATCCGGATCGTCCAAAGTTTCCTCAAGAAGGGACTCGTGTTCCTGCTGTTCCAGGGCGGAAAAGTCCACCTCGGGGCGGTAGTTTTTGTGGAACAAGTTCTCATATTCCTTGATAGGGACTGAAAAATAGCCAAAAAGGGTTTTGTCGTTTTCGAAAATTAACCCCTGCTTTTCATCAATGATGATTAATTCTTTTTCGGTTACACGTTTTTTAGCTTTGTGAGCTTTAGCCCGAACTAACGAAGCTTTTCTCATCTTGATTTTAATGTTCTTATTCTTCTTTGAACCCAAATTCTTGTTCAATTTGCTGGCAACTTTACTCACATTTTCTCCAAGGTGTAATCGTTGCTTTAAATACTAGCGGAAAACAAAGCTCAAATCACTAAGCGATGAAAATGACTAATAAAGTCATTGGCTTCATGCTTGCAACATCAAAGTTACTAAATGAGTCTAACTCTGTGGGGAGAGCACTTGTCTAAAGTAGAAGTTTATCTCGATGAACAACAAATAAATAATCTGAAGTCCATTCTGACTCAGTCAGAGCACGGCATTCATGTTCTATTCGAAAATTCTTTGATCGCTGAAGTTTTTAAACATGACTACCCTGAAGAAAAATTTTTTGAAGTTGAAAACATCAAAGAAGTTCAGGAAGACATTTTAAAACTTTTGCAGTGCAAGACCCTAAGTGAAAAGCAGGATTACATCAATTCGCTTGATGAAGTCGAAAAGCACCGAATTGTACGGGCTTATTTTTACATCATCGAAAACAACCTGCGCAGCAACCAAAAGCTTCCGCACTAGTTCTTTAAAATTCCGCTAAATCAGCCCCCAAATTAGTCCAGCACAGGCTTCTCATCCCCGTTCAAGGCCCTACTTAAGATCACATCCGCATTTTCCGATAAGTGGGTGTGAAGAAAATTTTCCTGGTATTAGTCATTTTATTCACTTCGATCGCACAAGCGGAATACCGTGTCTTCATCCTTTTACTCAGCAATAAAAAAAACGCCAGCACAAGACAAATTCAGACGACATTAGACCCTGAACAGTACAAAACTTTATACCCGCTGAACGAAGGGGAAACTCTCACTTACGTTGACACGTGGATGTGCAGGGGCCGCACTGATAACTTTAACCCCCACTGTGATAAACCTGTGAAACAGGCTCCAGTAGCCGCTTCGCCCGACCAAACCGGCCGCCAGCCAGCCAATAGTCCGGTGGATGGCACGACCAAAAGCCCAGATATTAAAAACTAACGTCGTTTCTCACTACTCTGTATTCCAGATTTGATACAATTTCCCTATGGCAGACGCAATCGGAAAGAAAAATAATACTCAGACTTATCTACGTCAAATCCAGCAGGAAAAAGCGAAGTACAAACGTGAACTCGCTGAAGCCCAACGCAACGACATGAAAGCTGTTCGTGAACACTACGCTCAGCAAAACAAGCAGCTCGAGCAGGAATCTGCCGCAGCTGTTCTCGATATTAAATCCGAAGCCAGAGAAATGGCAGCAGCCGACAGAGAGGCCCGCGCAACAGCAAGCGCTGAGGCGACCGAGCTCAGACGCCAAGAGCGGCAAGGAAATCAGACCGCAAGACAATCTTCAAAAATGGGATCGCAGGCTTCAGAAAGCTCTGTAGAAAAAAAAAACCTTTACAGCAATAAACTCGCCGGCAAAAGATCCCCAGTAGTTCAAAATTACGAAACAAAAGAAACAGATGACTTCTATGCGGTTCAGGACCGCGGCAGCCGTTTAAGCGAAGGCGCAGGCTATTACACGATTGACGCCTATGCCCCTGAGCACGAAAAAAGTAATTTACGCGTTTCAATCCAGCGAAATAAAGCTGTGATCTCAGGCCAAAGAAAGTTCGAAGACGGTGCTTCCGATGACGACAAAAATATCCGTACCAACAACTTTCAGTCATTCCGTGAAGAGTTTAAATTCGACCGCCCTGTCAGCGGCGAAGGCATGCAGCGCGAGCGCATCGGTGACTTCGTACGCTTCACAATCCCAATGCTTGAAGCTGTCGACAAAGAATCTTAATTAGCCTTTCAAAATTTTTCGGCGCGAAAAATTATCGGAATCAAAAGCGTCCAATCAAATTCCTGCCAGACTGACACATCGTTTTTAATATTCGGCAGAACACGCACCATTTTCGGCAAAGATTTATTCAATACCCATTCAAATTCAATTGGTCCCTGCAGCCCCGAAGCTTCAAACGACTGATATTCTTCCGGCATACCCGCCTCAGTTGTAATCTGCAGATTGACGGCAAGACTTTCAATGCCCGCCTGCCCTAACAGAAGTTTGACTGTCGAAGCCCTCTGGCTTCCCATGGTCAGATGCGCTTTTCCCAGAATCGCAATAATGCGGGAACAGGTTTTAGATTTTAACAGCCGCGCCATGTTTTCGGCCATGGCCTTGTTTCGCTGCTCTACATTTAATTCAGAAACGTAATGATTTTTATCATCAATTCCGATCACTTTGAAATTTTTGGCACGCGCCAGCTCCGCAAGCTTTGAATAAGTTTCAGCAACACGGCTAATACGCTCTTTGTCTTCATTGCTTTTAACAACAGCACTGCGCGCGCGAAGTTTTTTAAGGCTTAAAGAAAAATCACCGGCCTCATAGGGAATTTCTACACCTATGCAAGTGTTCTCTTCAGCGACAACTTTATTTAAAAGATATTCATACGCTCCGAAGGGAGTGTAGTAATGAGTCTCTCCGACCAGAATAACCGGAATCGTTTTTAATACCGCCGGCACAGGAGACAAATTCTCAGCATTTGTTTCAACTGATGAATCTGAAGATGATACTTTCGGGCTTTGGCTGCAGGAAAACAGCGCCGTTGAAATAAAAAAAGCCACTATCAGGGACAGTGGCTTTGTCAGTTTTAATTCTTTTTTCATGAATAACTTATCGGATAACGTCGAGAATTTCTTTCATTAAAAATTGGCGTTTTTGATTCATTTCTTCCAACTGATTTAATTGCGAACGGATTTGTTCGATTAAATTTAATTTTACAGAAGTCTGGTCAGCCATTTCATTGTAAACAACAACATCACTGAATTCCAAAGAAGGAACAGAAGTTTCATTTTCAGTTACTTGAGTTTGTTTTGCTGTTTCTACAATTTTCATTTCTCTTTCCTCGTCTTCAATTTTTAAAGTCAGTTGTATTCGCACATCACAGATTCTTGATCTACTGATGCGAGCTGAGTTCTATCGTTAAATGCCGCTAAGTGCGTCGCCATAACTGTGGAACTGCCATCACGGTGTTTAAGCCCTAAAAAATGACCTAATTCGTGAAGGAGCAAGGCTTCAAAACTGTACCCCGTACGCTCAGTCAATCCCCGCTTTGTTAAGCTAGAAGAGCCGACTAACGCTGAAGTATCTTGATCGTAGTAACTGAAGTTAGAACCGTTTATTCTAATATCTGCTTCTTGAATCTGATCACCAGCCCAGTAGACTGATGTTCGACCTTGCTCAGAAGATCTATCTGACTCCCAATCAGATAAAAAGTAAATAGCATTTTTATTATCCCTGGACGGTGACCCTGATACCTGTGAAGAATCTTCAGAGATTTCAAATAGCTTGTGGCCGACTTGCCGCTCCCAAGTATCAATAGCTCTAAACAACGCGGGTTTTAATTCCGCAGGAACGGATTGGTGAATATAGAGCTTTACAGGAGCTTTGGTTTTCCAGGTAATACGCTGACCATAGATATTTTGAACGAATCCACAGTCCTTTTGGGGTGTTGGAGAACAGGCGCCTAAAAATAAAGCCACCGAAGCAATCATTAATATAAGTATGCGCAGTCCCAACTTCTTCATCTAAAAGTTAACATTTCAAAAGTCTGACCAGATCAACTCGAATTAGTTCGATCTGATGTAAAAAATTCAGCCCAAAAACCCTAAAACGACGGTCCTTGCCAACAGGGTGTCTAACTTTTTGTTATGAGGAATATTAGGTACACTCGAGAGATATTTCGGTACCAAAAACCATAAGTAAATTTAATTAGTTAGGGATATCCTGGCACCACAAAGAATATCTTATTGAAATCATTAAATTATCTAAATTGGCAAGGAGGTTGCTATGTATCAAAGTAAGACAAGCCATCACCTCTACCACGATCGTGGGTACCTATAGGTGATACAAATCCTACCAAAAACTTCCTTCGCTGGAAGGGGCAAACACCCCGGTCTCCAGCTGCGTCTTTTTTCTGCCACACTCCAAGTGTCGCGTTACAAGAATCGCGTGCAAGCGATTCTTTGATATTCGACAATAGAAGGACATAGCTTTTGGAGGAAACATGAAATTGATTCAAGTCATCAGTTACGCTGTGCTTATGTTCGTTATTGAGATCACTCTTACGTCTTGCGCGAGCAACCCGAACAAAGCAAAAGAAATTGAAACAAAAATGGACCAGTCTCAGCAGATCAGCGGCGACACCGCTCTCGGAGTTAAAGACGGCAACATGGTTGTTCAAAGAAAAGTGATGATGAATGAAGAGCTTCGAAAACTACAGTACGAAGTTTATGAAATGGAAGACCGTGTATACGGAAACAGAAAATACGGCTCCCTTGGACTATACGGCGTACTTCGCGACTGCCGCATGCAGCTTTCAGATATTAAAAACGGCGGCGACGGAAAATTAAAATGGACTGAACCAATCGACCGCGTCACTGACAAAGAAGACGAATTTAAAATCGGTATTGATGAAGAAAACAAATTGGTCGGCGTGACTGAAGAGTTTCTTTTGGACCGTATAAAACGATTCAAATCTTACAAGTCGGTTCTTGTAAAACGTGAAGACGAATATGAAGAAAAAGTAGCGATTTGCAAAGCGGATTTAAGAGCAAGAGCCGCTAAGTAATTTTACCCTCACATGACCTGAAAAAAGGCGCCGGTACAGGCGCCTTTTTTATTGGTTCAGCACGGTGCCTTTCTGGCGCAGAACGCTTTTGTCACAGTGTTTAGAGTCTTTACATTTTTCCTGCTAAAAGCCCGTTAAAACAGATCTTATCTGGTACGTCGTTCGCAACTCTTCTTGCGGTTTTAAACCACAGGCTGAACGTACATGTTGAAAAAATGGTTAAGTATTTATTTTATACTGGTTTTAAGCTGGTCTGCAGTTGCAGATGAGGCCCAGTTACAGCCGCTCTCACCTGCCGGTGAAAGTCTTCAGCAAGAGCTGCTTTCAGGAGTAAAAACCTTAGACCGCAGAACCCAGCTCTATCACTATTTTCGTGCTCCTACTGACACTACAAATGCTCAGCAGATTAATCCGTATTTGCAGGTCAAAGCGAACCGCGATGGCTGGCTGAATTATTTCTTCGGCTTTCGAATGGGAGCCTTCTGGGATCCAAATAATCACGTCACCGAAATGACAGCTTCCGGTCCCGGAATGTACTTTGCGATCGATCCAAGCGCCTCCCGTGAATTCGGAGAATCAGCTGTGGTTCTTAGCTTACCTGCGGGCATGAAATATTTAAGCGTCGCTAAAGCGATTTCAATCGGTAAACGCACCCGGGAGCTTCTGGTTAAAGAAAACATCATTTCAAAAGACCAGTTAAGCAGCGGAGAAAAATCACTGAACCTTTCGCGTGGTTTCTCTGCAGACACGCTTAAAAATTTTGTGCGCGAAGAAAACTCTGAATTCAGAAAACTCGTTACCGAGATTTTTAACCGCAACAAGATTGTTTTAGTTGAATACAGCTGGAAGTCTTTCTTGGACGGCTTTTGCAAGACTCCAAGCCAGTCAGCATTTGTCCTTATAGGCCTTCAGCCCGACCCAGCTGATGACACACAAAAGGCATCCGCATCGGATGTGCTGGCGTCTATGCCTGAAGAAGTGAAAAACAACTTTTTCTTCTTTTCAGATTTTGAAATTCCTGATCTGACAGGCAACGAGCTGCACGAAAAGGATGTTTTGGGCCGGTTTCGCCATACACTTACTAAAATTAAAGAAAAAGGCTCGCATAAGGCAAAAAAATATATCGAACAGAATCTGAATGATGAAGAAGTCAATGAGCTGGCAGAAAAAACATACCGCTGCGAAAGGCGGTACTGATGAAGACAACAGCTTTTATTTTTTTAATATTATTATTTTTAACAGCGCAAAAAACTCTGGCTGTTTCTAACGCCTGTTCGCTTCTGCAATCAGAGTTGCCTGCAGACATTCAAATGACAGTAGAAGAGGTGACCGCTTACAGACAAAAGCTTCAGAACGAATGCTGGTGGATGCAGGCTTATCAGAACTTTAAGACGCAGCTCGAATCAAAGCACAGACTTATACCTGAACAGATATCAGAATATCAGGCGATGCGTTTTATCAGACGCGGTGATTATGAAACGGCCAGGTCTACTGAAGTACCTGTGGAACTCATATACCAAATCAAGCGGGATCAGTATCAGCTTCCGCTGGATCAGCGCTCTCCTATCATTTGGCAAAACTGGAGCAAAGGTATTTTGCAGCTGAATAATCTGCGCTCTGCCATTCAGAACGGCGAACACTTTACCTACGCAAAGTT
>JAJFMT010000077.1 GCA_020696855.1 Pseudobdellovibrio sp. | reverse complement strand
TAAACGGTAAAACAGCAGCTCCTTGCCAAATGCCGTTCGCAACAGGAAAAGCAGTAGCAGCCGAAGGCTGGTGCACATCGTGGGCAAAACGCGCCTAACTAATAGAGCAAAAAAATTTAAATCGCCATACAGGGCCGGTTCCGACCGGCCTTTTTTTTTACTTTCGCTAAACTGACCGTAATGAAATTCCTTTAGAAGATTTACGAAAAATCCGACCTCCGAAAAGCGTGACGCGTCTCAGGCGAATTTGGCAGGTGAGGTTGCGAATGCAAGCTCACCTGACATGTTCGTCTGAGTTTCGGCGAAGGCATGGAGCCTGTGTCGGATTTTTCGTAAATCTTCTAAAGGAATTTCACTTCCGACACGAATGGCGAAAGCAAAAAAAAAGACCGGGCGTTCCCAGTCTTTTTGGCGATTTAATATTTTTCGCGAAATCTATTGAGCTGTCGGTTGGTCTCTCAAAGCACGGCGCAGGATTTTGCCCACGTTTACGTTTGTTTTTGGCAATTCTGTGCGGAATTCTACGTGTTTTGGTACTTTGTAGTTTGTCAGTGACAGTTTTGCGAAGTCGATCACTTCTTTTTCTGTCAGTGATTGATCTTTTTTTACGATCACTACTTTTACTACTTCGCCTGAGTGAGTGTCGTTTACGCCGATGGCTGCTACTTCCAGAACTTTTGGGTTTTTGGCAATTACGTCTTCTACTTCGTTCGGGTAGACGTTGAAGCCGGATACTAAGATCATATCTTTTTTACGGTCTACAATTTTGAAGAAGCCGTCGTCGTCGAATACGCCTACGTCTCCTGTGTGGAGCCAGCCGTCTTTGATTACTTTCGCTGTCTCGTCAGGGCGGTTGTAGTAACCCTTCATGACTTGAGGGCCCTTAATGCAGATTTCGCCTGGCTCTCCTGTTTTAGTCACTTCTTGGTCGTTGTCGTCAACTAGCTTCATGTCTGTATCCGGTACCGGAATACCGATTGTGCCCACGCGGTCAGTTCCGTCGATTGGGTTTACGCATGCAACCGGAGAAGACTCTGTTAAACCGTATCCTTCGATCACGTCTGTTCCTGTAGCCTTCAGCCAGTTTTCTTTAACGGCTTTTTGTAAAGCCATCGCACCTGCCACACAAACTTTGGTGTGAGAGAAATCTACGGTTTTGATATCCGGATGATTTGCTAAAGCATTAAATAATGTATTTACGCCGGTTAAAACTGTGAATTTGTGTTTCTTCATTGTTTTAATGAAATCTTTGAAGTCGCGCGGATTCGTAATCAAGACGTTCTGCGCGCCGAATTTCATTAAAGCGATACTGCAAACAGTAAGAGAGAAAATGTGATACATCGGAAGCGGAGTAATCGCGATCTCTTTTCCTTCTTCCAGTTTTGGATTCATCCAGGCACAAATTTGCAATGCATTTGCAATGATGTTTTTGTGAGTCAGGATAGCACCTTTTGAAACACCCGTTGTTCCGCCTGTGTACTGCAAGAACGCTGTATCTTCGTGGCCCAGCTTAGGCTGGATGTACGTTTTTTCAGAACCAAGCTTCATAGCTTCGTCCCAAGTATGGTGTTTCAAATTATAATTCGGAACCATCTTTTTAACTTTTTTAATAACGAAGTTAATCAGCGGCTTTTTAGGGAACGGCAATTGATCACCAAGTTGAGTGACAACAACGTGTTCAATGTCTGTTTCCTTAAGGATGCCTTCTAAAAGATGAGCAAAGTTAGCAACGATGACAATGGCTTTTGCGCCTGAATCTTTAAACTGATGACGCATTTCTGTCGCTGTATAAAGCGGGTTTGTGTTAACCACCACAAGGCCGGCACGGAAGGCACCGATAATAGCGATCGGGTACTGAAGTACATTCGGCATTTGAATGGCAACGCGGTCTCCTTTTTTCAGGCCGAGTGTGTTCTGAAAATAAGATGCCAGTTTGGCAGATTGAACATCCAGTTCGTGGTAGGTTAAATCGCAGCCAAAATTAGTAAACGCAGGATTGTTGCGAAACTTGCGAATCGCTTCGTCACTGACTTCTAAAATGTTTTGGTATTGATTAACGTCAATATGATGGGGAACCGACTTCGGATAATGTTTTAACCATGTGTTTTTCATGAAAAATATAATGAACTAATTATTGCTAAATGAGAAGAAGAAAAACATAATGTGATTTATGAAGTTGGCAGCTCTGATTGTTCTAATATTTGTAGCGGCATGTCACAAAAGCAGTGATAAGCCTCAAGAGAATGCTCCGGTGGCAGAAAATGTTGCCGAAACGAAAGTAGTGCCTCCGAAACCGGTCGAAACTAAGCCGAAAATTTCAAAAGTGCTGAGAGAATCGGTGTATTTTTCGGCAAGTCTTGAAAGAGAAGCGCTTAAGCTGCTTTTAAAAGATAACAGTTTTCAAAAAAATACTCTGTTTTCTGTCTTAAGTTACATTCTTGAAACCCAGTCCGGCGTCAGAAAAAGCACGCCATTAGGACTGGACTGCGGCAAGTTTCAGCTTCAATTTGTTAAAGACCAAATCTTCGTTGAAAAGGCTTGCCAGAAGCCCTTCCGCGAGGTCGTGCGGATTAATATTCTTTCAGCAGATAAAGATTTTGAATTT
The DNA here is from genome assembly GCA_020696855.1 of Pseudobdellovibrio sp. GTDB lineage: Bacteria > Bdellovibrionota > Bdellovibrionia > Bdellovibrionales > Bdellovibrionaceae > Pseudobdellovibrio. The sequence goes on along the minus strand of JAJFMT010000077.1, from coordinate 11,874 downwards.
TTGTTTAAAGCGGGCGAGTGGGGGCGGGTACTTGGTTTGTCGGCGGCACTAACCGGATCAGATATCAAATGCCGTGTCAGTATTGTTGAGCAAAAGCTGAATCTCCTGAACTGCGAGAACTGGTTTTTTCAAGTCAGCGAAGATCAAATGTCATCGACTGTTATTAAAACAACAGAATTTATCTTCCAGAGAAAAGCCGAAAAGCAATTTGTTATCAAGGGCGGTTTTTACAAAGAGTTGATCCTAAATAAAAAGATCGATATCGTTGTTCCGCTGGAAGGCAAAATTAAGATTATCGAAAAAGAAATAAAAGTAATCGACGAATTCGCTGATCTAAAAGACGGAGTTATACATGAAAAAAAAGAACCAATCGAAATCAAGCCAATCGAAGAAGGCAAAACCCCTGAAGAAATCCAAGCCGCAAAAGAAGGCCGCCCTGTCGAAAGGCCCGAAGAAAACCAGCCTGTTGAAGGCAGCCAAAGCAGCGGTCAAGAAGGCAGTGTCCAAGACACTCAAAAAAGCGGTATCGAAAGCCAAGAAGGCATCAACCAAGACAGCAGCCCCGAAGCTGTCAGTCAAACCACCGAAGGCGAACAACAAGAGCCAATTCAGCAACCGCCAACGGAATCTAACAAAACCCGTGGTCGACGTCGGTAGCCTAGTTCCCGATTTTAAGTCCATCAGCGCTTCAGGCAAGGAAGTAAAGTTGTCGGATTACGCCGGTAAAAAAATCGTTCTTTACTTCTACCCGAAAGACGACACACCGGGATGCACAATTGAAGGCGTCGATTTTAATAATTTGAAACCGCAGTTCGACAGTAACAATACAGTTGTTCTTGGTGTTTCACGGGACAACGTTAAATCTCACTGTAAATTTATTGATAAGTTCGGGTTCCGATTTGATTTACTGAGTGATGAAAACGAAGAGCTGTGCAAATTATTCGATGTGATTAAAGAAAAAAATATGTACGGCAAGATTTCAATGGGAATTGAACGCAGTACATTTATCATTGATGAAAACGGCAAGCTCGCAAAAGAATACCGCAAGGTTAAAGCAGTGGGCCACGCTCAAGAAGTTCTGGATTACGTTAAGTCTATGTAGTTTCTGAAAATTGTTTTAATAAATTTACGAAGCCGTCAATTTCTGACGGCTGAGTATCCCAGCTGGTCATAAGACGGCATTCGAAGTTAGATTCATCCCACACATAAAAAAAATACTTTTCTTTCAGGTGCTTCACCCATGGCTTCGGAATAGTCGCGAAGACCGCGTTACTTTGACGGGTAGCCGTCACTTTTACCTGCGGTACAGCTGAAACTCCTTCAAATAATTTTTGCGCCATAGAGCACGAATGCTGTGCTATTTGCAAATAAAGCTCTGAAGAAAGGTAGCGCTCAAACTGGCAGGCAATAAAGCGCGTTTTTGACGGCAACTGTGCCGCTTGCTTCCGGATGAATTTCAGTTTCTTTTTTGCTTCGGCAATTAAGTCAGAAGAAAGAACTAAGATGGCTTCACCCATCATGAGGCCGTTCTTTGTTCCACCGAATGAAACTACATCGACGCCCAGGTCGGTTGTCATTTCTTTAAAAGTGCAGTTTAAGTGAATAAGAGCATTGGTCAAACGGGCACCGTCAAGATGCACGCGCATTCCTTCTGAGTGCGCCCACTGGCAGATCGCCCGGATTTCTTCAAGGCTGTAGCAGGTTCCCAATTCTGTCGGCTGGGTCAGGCTGACGACACGGCTTTGCGTGTAATGCTGGTCGCCTTTACGTTTAAGACTCGCTTTTAAATCAGCCAAAGACATTTTGCCTTCAGTGGATTTTACAGTTATCAGCTTCGCTGCAAAAAACTCGGGGGCGCCACATTCATCTAAATTCAAGTGGCTTACGTCCGAACAAAGAATCGATTCGTGACGTTCAGTTAAAAAACGAAGTGAAAGAACGTTGGCAGCTGTGCCGTTAAAAACAAAAAAAACCTCGGTTTGCTGACCGAATTTTTCTTTGAATAGTCTTATGGCTTTTTCACTGTATTCGTCTGTTCCGTAGCTTGGAGCATGCTCGGTATTAGCACTGACAATAGCTTTCAAGAGTTCAGGGTGAACTCCGGAGTGGTTATCGCTGCCGAAACCTTTCATAACAAATCCTGCATAATGAAATGGTAAGCGAGTAAAGCCGCAATTTTTGAAGTGCGGTTATCCGTATCAAGAGACGGAGCGACCTCGTAAATTCCCAGTGCGCGGATATCAGCTTGAGTTTTTAACTGATGAAAGAAGTTAAGATAGTCCTGGGTACCAAGTCCTGTTGCCCAGGACTGACTGCAGCCGCCGCCTTCAGACGATGTAATTCCATCAATATCAAAGCTGATGAAAAGCGGTGTTTCTGAATTCAAATTTCGAAAGAGATCATGATTCCAAAGTGAGGCAAGGCCCTGGCCTTTTTGAATATCGCTGAGATCAAAAATATGGGCGCCATTTTCGAGTGCCCACTGACGGTGATGGGGAGAGTTACACTGCGGCTGAATTCCGATCTCGGCAAAAGAGAAGTGCCCGGCGAACTCAGAGAGTAAGCGGTAAAATGGTGTGCCACTGTTAAAGCCGTTCACAGCCGGGCGCACATCCAAGTGAGCATCAAAATTAAGAACAACCGGTTTGTATTTCGAATTTTTGTATTGCTGAACAAATGCGGCACCGTCGGCGTAACCATAGTCATGACCACCGCCAATTGAGATCACGCGCTGTTGCTTCTGGTGAAGTTTATAAACGGTTTCTTTGGCAGCTTCATGGCGCTGATCCAGAGGGCTTTCTAAAGACAAATCACCCAAATCAGAAATCACCGGTAGATTTTGGCTTACCGGTGGAGTCATTTTATAAAGAAACTCGCGGACTTTTTGCGGGCCTTCAGCGGCGCCAATGCGGCCACCGTTCAGCTTAATACCTTCATGATCAGGATAGCCTAAAACCGCGAAGGAATTATTAACAACAAGTTCTTCAGCTGTTTTTGCTTTAACGATGTCACCGAGCCTGAGATCCTGCGGATCGTTTTTGGTAAAAAACAAACTGCCTGGAACGGAAGAAAATTTACTCACTTACTTTTTTAAGGCTCAAGTGCCGGATAATAGCACCTGTCTGAGAATCATAGAGGTCGATTTCTACATTACGTTTACCGTTGATAGAAACATCGCCTACAAAACTATTGAATTTGCCTGCAACCAACATCACCCATTGCTGAGAGTTAGGGTTAATCAGGTAAGTGTAATCGTCGATCTGGTTAACAAGGCAAGTTTTACCGATTTGAGTTGAGATGCTGAAATCCGTATGAGAGTTGAACGTGTAACAGAACTGGTCGTCAGCCGTCCAGGTACCAAGTAAGTCGCGAAGACCGACGTAATTGATCGTGTTAACGTTCATCGCGGTAAAGTTTGAAGTTTTATTGGCTTCTACTGAAACAAAATCGCCTTCGTTAAGCTTATTCAGGTACATCGCCACGATCGGAGAAGCGCCCATCAGAAGATATTTTTTGTTTTCAGATTTGAGGTAAATATAGTTTTTATTATTAACTCTTACGATATCGCCATCAAACTGAAGAGCGATCGCCGTTTGGAAGAAGAACAACACCAGCGCAAAAAAGAGTTTTTTCATATGCGGTGAAAAATACACTATAAACCCCGAGGGTCAATTTTAATGTGAGCCTTGAAGCTTCCTCTCCCGGGCTTCTGGAAAAAATACAATGCTGAATAATAATGCATATGGGGAATGATGCGTTAAGCATATGAATTTTAAAGGATATAGAATGAAATAGAAGCAATGCGATTCTCAAAAATTACAATTTTCGGCCTCGTCTGTCTGATTCAACTTGGGTCTGTTTTTGCTGTCGCTCAGTCGGTGAGTGGCCGCCCTGCTAAAACGATTTCCCGCACTTATGGTTTTGCGGGGGTGCTGGCCGATATGGGGCTCTACTATTCTTTATCAGAAGCAACTGCAACACCTGCAGTTAACAACACCTGGGAAAGCAGCACATCTATCTACGACCTCAAATTGGGATATATCGATGAAAGCCATTTGTATTACGGGCTTTTATACTCGGGCCGCAGTGACAGCCAGCTTTCGCCGGATCAGTCAACCGGTGGGGCCGCGGGTGCCGGACTGGGTTACTTCGGCTACAACGGATTCAATATCAGAGCTTTTTATAAATTTAATGATACCTTTGGCGATTACAAAGACGGTACGGGTTACCAGATTGATCTGGGATATGCCATTAATCCTACTTCAAATCTTTACCTGGGGCTGAATCTTTCCGTGCGTGAAACGACATTCAAGACAAATACAACGATCGCCGGTTTTCAGCCTTGGACCCGCAAAGAGACATACCCTTTTATTACTGTCGGATTCTTATTCTTTTAATTGTGACAGTGTCCAGTCCGCGAGCTCTTGCAAAGGCTCGTCTTTCAAATTCTGAACTTCGGTTTTAAGCTCATAAAGATTTTGATTGGCAATCACGATCAGTGCGTTTCGCTTTAAACCCTTTGCGCCTGCACGCAAGAGCGGGCTGCCAAAATGTTTCTTCTGAATCTGTTTGTTGGATTCCGTCAGTAAAAACCTGAAGTAACCAATGAGGTCGTTTCGTTTATCCTGCGAAAGATTTAATATCAGGCTGGTCGATGTTGCGTCGGATTTTTCGATCTTCTTTTGGCGAAATACTTTTTCGTTCCAGGGGCAAATCGTCTGGCACAAGTCGCAGCCGAAAAACCAGTCTCCGATTTTCGGCCGAAGCTCTGCCGCGGGAACTTCTTTTGATTCGATGGTTAGATAGGAAATGCAGTGCTCAGCCCGTAGTACTTTCGGTTCAACGATCGCACCGGTCGGGCAAATGTCCATGCACTTGGTGCATTTACCGCAAAAGTCAGGAAGTGGCTGAATGACCGCGGCCGAACTGAGATCAGTAAGAATTTCTGCAATAAAGAAAAGACTGCCATGGTCAGGATGAATTAAACATGTGTTTTTACCGAACCAGCCCAAACCGTTTTGATAAGCGAGATCTCTTTCAAGTATGGGCCCTGAATCGACGTACGGTAAAAAGACAGAATCGGGATAGGCGGTTTTCAGGTCTTCGATGATCTTCTTCAGTTTTTCTTTCAGCCAAAAGTGATAGTCATCATTGCTTGCATAGGTAGCTGCGCGGGCAGGTACGTTTAAAGCCGAAGGCTCAGGCGCCGGAAAATAACTTTGGGCCACGCTGATAACCGACATAATTTGCGGATTAAGATTTTTTGGTTCTTTTTTAAACGGCAAGTGATCGTGCAGATACGACATCGTTCCGTGATAGTTCCTTGAAAGCCATTTTTCATAAAAATCAATTGAAAGAGGTGACCGCAAGGGGCCAATTTCCACCTGATTTAAACCGTAAGAATTTTTTAAAAATTCCAGTTTATTTTCAATTGAATCGTTGAGGGGTTGTGAAAAATCGGCCATAGTGAATTTGTGTATAATAGGGCATCCGAAGTTAAAAATCATCGTCTTTATCCTGAATTACTGAAGATCAGCGACAGGCTTTTACGGCACCAGTTTGTTTGCTGGGTTGCGGGGGGAGCAGTCAGAGATCTGCTGCTGGGGACGGAACTGAGTGATTTTGATCTTGTGACCGACGCCAGTACCGAAGTACTTAAGAGTTTGTTTCCTGAAGCGGTCTTAGTAGGGGAAGCATTCGGGGTGCTGAAAATCCCGCTGGCCTCGGGAGACACGCTGGACCTGGCTACTTTTCGCGAAGAAGCGGACTATAAAGACGGGCGAAGGCCTTCTCAGGTTCGTTCGTCAACACCGGTGCAGGATTCTTTACGCCGGGATTTTACCATCAACTCACTTTTTTGGGATGTTCAGTCTGAAACCGTTCGGGATTATCAGGGCGGTGTCTTTGATCTGCAGCAAAAGTGTCTTCGCTGTGTCGGAGATCCGCGTGTCAGGTTTAGTGAAGACTACTTAAGAATCGTAAGATTGATGCGGTTCGCGCTTCAATTAGGATTTAATATTGAGCCTGAAACGCTGGCCGCCGGAAAAGAGGGGCTAGATAATATTGATAAAGTCAGCGGCGAAAGAATCTGGGCTGAGCTTAAAAAAATCGAAACTCATCAGGCATGGAATAAAGCGGGGAGCGATTCTTTTTTTAATGATGTCATGGCCTTTGTTTTTAAAGACCAGGAAGTTAAATCCAGAAACTTTTCGTTGAAACCTGATTTGAGCCTGCCGATGGCGCTGTATTTTTTAAATCCGCAGAAGGATTATTCAGAAATTCTGCGAAGCCGGCTGAAGGTTTCAAAAAAGGAACTCGAGAAATACCGAAACATAAGATTTCTTGCGGGCGAAGCTTTGCAGTGGCCGGTTGAAGAGCTGACGTTTGAAGTAGAGAAGTCAGAAGATTTAAATGAAGTGTTCAAAGAGTCCGTTTCTGCAGGAATTTTTTCTTCTGAACTACTGAAAAAAGTCGAAACTCTACGAGGCGAAAATCCTGCAAGCCTCGTCTCAGGTGCAGAGATGAAAGACCTGGTGCCGTCGCATTTAATCTCTGAAGAAATTCGAAAAATACGGGTCGGACAGCTAGGTAAAATCTTCAGGACTAAAGTTGACGCCCTAGACTATTTGAAGAAAAAATACGCATAAACAAGGCGGAAATCTTAGACCAAGGATCAGTTTATTCCGGTTAAAACTAACCAATTGATTCTGATAAAAAGTTGAAAAATATTAATTTCGGTCTAGTTTTTAAAAAAAATGCGGTCAAAAGTATTGCGTTCCTACGAAAGTGTTGTCAGACTTAGAGACAGGTTGTTGTTGTTCTGTTGGGGATGCCCACTTAGACTAAGGATTGTCTGGTGAGTTCTTAACAAAGCACTAAAAAGTAAAACGAAAAACAATTAAGCAGGAGGAGCAAGGATGCTCAGAGACATTTTAATCCAAAAGGGCCTTTCTAACCGTGAAGCTGAAGTTGCAGAACTAGTTTCAAAAGGACTTTCTAACAAGGAAGTTGCTAACCAGTTATTCGTAACTGAAAAAACGGTTAAATTTCACTTAACTAACATCTACAAAAAAATGAACGTGAAATCTCGCGCTCAATTGATTGTATGGTGCCTTCCTCACCTTGGTTTTGTTGAGAGTGAAGCTCGTATTGAGGTTGCACAACCTGCTGGAGCAACTGCTTACAACACTCAACAAGCTGCTACAATGCCTGCTGGCAACGCTACTATCACCCTTCCAGGTGTTGGTAACTTCGGCCGCGGTAATTCAGATATCGGCGTTTAGTCGTTACTGAAATTCTAGGTTATTATTGATGGGTCATCACAATTTAAAGAGTAAGCCAGTTAGCTCCTCTCAAGTTGTGATGACCCAACTTGTTTTACCCACCCACACAAATTCTTTAGATACGGTTTTCGGTGGGACCGTCATGTCCTGGATCGATATCGCTGCGGCCATTGCAGCTCAGAGACACTCAAGTAAAGCGGTCGTTACCGCCAGTATGGATCAGCTAAATTTTATCGCTCCGATTAAAAAAGGCTGGGTTGTTAATTTAAAGGCCTCTGTTAATTTTGTTTCCCGCACTTCAATGGAAGTAGGTGTGAAGGTTGAGGCGGAAAATCCGCTGACTTCTGAACTGTTTCATACAGCTTCTGCCTATATGACCTTCGTGGCCTTAGACGGCAACGGGCGTCCAACATCAGTTCCCGAATTAGAGTTAGTTACAGACGAAGAAAAACGCCGGTATGCAGCTGCTAAGAAACGACGGGAGCACCGCCTTGCCAACAGAAATACCTAAGTTTTTAAAGTTTGGTTTTTTGTTTTCTTTTTTATTTCTTATTTCCGCCCCCGCGTATGCTCAGCAGGGTATCGGTACTCAGCGTTTTGAATTCCGGACGGAATCTAAGGGTTTTGAAAAAACAAAATTTAAAAAACTCAGTGATGCCAAAGCCGCAGTTGCAAAATATCGCAGAAGTTTCAACTCACGAACAAAAGATTTAGATAAACGCTGTGAAGACCGCTTCGGTGCCGGTTATAAACTTAACGGCCTTTCTGTGAAAGAGCGTGCTGTAGGTTACATGAACGAAGATCTGCCTGTCGATAAATTCCAGTGGAAGAGACTTGTCGCTGAAGTTTATATCCAATGCGTGAAATCTTAATTTCTATCATTAAATTGATTGCACGATAGAGAAGTAGTTGCTGTTGGGCAACTCTCAAGATGATTTTCCAGCTCTGATTTTTTGTCATTTAAGAATGTCCTCTGAAATTGACTTATGACATTCGAACATGACTCGCCGATAGTTCTAAGGGTATCAATTTGCTGTTTCATTGTTTCGACGTTTCGCCGGACAACATCAATGTTTCGGCATGCGGTTTCAGGGTTTTCACAGGAAGGGAGAGTAAGGTCCTTCATTTGGTCTGTTAACGCATTAATTCTTTCGGCAACAGTTGAGGTTTCACGATTCAATAGCGGAGCTGACTGCGACTGAAAGGCAGGTGCCGAGTTAAGGGCAGCCGTACAAGACTGCAACTCGCTACCGTACACTTCTACGGTAAGAATGAATTGAAATAGAATGCCGAATTCCAGAAATTTCATTTTCTCCTTAGCGGTTATTTTCTTATCGGGATGAGTCCTTGGGGAAATGAGTTTTTTTGGATTTGATGTATCAAAAAAAGACTATCTTTAACCTGTAAAGAATAGAATCGTTTTAACGGAAGCTGTCTACGGTTTTTTAGTAAAGTGGATTGAGCTTAGGATGTAATTCGCCGAAAGGTAGTGGGGAGTTTTTTTATGAGATATTTTCTAACTTTAATGGCGTTCGGTTTTTCGTCACTTTCATTTAGAAAAGCAGATCTGCGTAAATGATAAAGTTTATAGCGGGTTTCCTTTGTTCGTAGTCCCGCACACGGTAGAGCGCATCAGCGATTCCGGGAAAGTCTACTTTGCACATCATGTATCAGAAAATGGAATGCGACTGAATGCACATCAGAAAGAAGATGTCTATATTGCGAGTGGATGCCTTTCCGGATTTTGTGTTAACAGCATGGTTTATTCAACCGCACATTCCTATCCTGATGGTGCAAAGGTCGTCGCAATCAACTTTGCGAAAGAAAAAATTTTGGTGAAAGATGGAAACCGGGTTCGTAAAGAAGATGCCGAAGACCTGATTATTGTTCCCCAGCCTTAAAAAAGGTTAGGAATAATTACTTAACTAGAAATTCTTTCCATTTGTTCATAAGTGTCGGTGTCATCATCGCCACACAAATAGTGCCTTCGGTTGCTGCTTCTTTGCGGATAATCTTCGCTTCGCGGCCCAGATCATAAAGTTTAAATTCATTTGTGCGGTCGAAGTAAAGTTCGACTTCTGTTTGCATTTCGTTGATCGAGTCTGCCATCAGCTTTTTCAGCTGGTCAAAACCCTGGCCTGTAAGGGCGCTAACGAAAACGCGTGGGAAGTGTTTAACACGGAACTGTCTTTCCACAGGAGCCACGTCGACTTTGTTGAAGATATGGATGATTTTTTTATCTTCCCATTTAAATTCTTTAATCAGGCCTTCTACAACTTCAATCTGTCTTTCCATGTTGACGGATGACAAATCGACAACGTGAAGCAAGATATCGGCTTCAGCTGACTCTTCGAGCGTAGCTTTAAAGGCTTCAATTAATTGCGGTGGAAGTTTGCGGATGAATCCCACCGTGTCAGTCACAACAGCCGGAGGCCCTTCGTCTAAGAAGACTTTTCTGGTTGTCGGGTCAAGTGTTGCGAACACCATGTTTTTTGCCAGAACCTGCGAGCCGGTGAGGCGGTTTAACAGCGAGCTCTTGCCGGAGTTGGTATAACCGATCAATGCAAAGCTCGGGATTTCGTTTCGTCTTCTCGATTGTCTGTGCTGGGCACGGTGCTGAGAAACTTCTTCAAGTTTCTTTTTAATCATCGAAATTTTTTCTTTTGCACGGCGGCGGTCATTCTCTAATGCAGACTCACCGGGACCTCGTGTACCGATACCGCCACCTAAACGTGATAACGATTCATTCCAGGCGCCGACCATGCGAGGCATCTGATCCAGTAACTGTGCCAGTTCGACCTGAAGCTTTCCTTCATAGGTGCGGGCACGCTGGGCGAAGATATCTAAAATTAATTGCGACCGGTCTAATATTTTACAGCCGATTTGCTCTTGTAAGTTACGTGACTGGATGCCCGACAACTGGTGATCCAGAATAACCAGTTGAGCCTGGCTTTCCTGAACCATTTCTTTAATTTCCTGAACTTTTCCTGTGCCGATTAAAGTGCTGGGATTCCACTGCGGTAAAACCTGAACGGTAGAGCCGATGACTTCACCGCCTGCGGCCGTAACCAGCTCTTCCAGCTCGATAAGATTTTCTTTTATCTCGGTAATCGGTTCGGTTTTAAGGCCGACACCGACGACAATGACTTTATCTTTTTCGTTAATTCGGACTTGATTCAAGGGCTTTATTTCTCCGGTCTGTAATAAATTGTGATTCCAACGCCGTAATAACAATAGAACTGAAAATGGTTTCAACAGTTGTGGTGCGCTGTAAAACGTTCGCTGATCTGCGAACACCTAACAGGAACGGGCCAAGCACTTCGACCTTCCCGATCTGCTGAAGAAGTTTGTAAGAAATATTCGCGCTTTCAAGGTTCGGAAAAATCAGGATATTGGCTTCGCCGCCCAAACCTGAGAACGGGAAGATTCTATTTTGAATTTCTGAATTCACCGCCGTGTCAGCCTGCATATCGCCATCGATATGAAGATCTGGACGCATTTTCTTAGCCAGCTCTGCGGCTTTTTTCATTTTTGCCGGAGTGCCGCTGGTGCCGCTGAAGTTTGAGTAGCTGAGCATCGCAATACGCGGTTTTTGCCCGAAGTATTCTGCGACTTGAGCAATCTGCACACCGATGCTGGCCAGTTGTTCGGCAGTAGGGTCAATATTGATTGTAGAATCCGCTAAGAATAATAATTTATTGTCGGCCAAAATAATATTTAAACCGGCAGGAACAGCATCTTTAGCCACGCCCACGGTATGAAGAATAGGTTTTACAGCTTCAGCGTAGTTAGTCGTCGCGCCATTAACCATTCCGTCTGCATCGCCTTGGTCAATCATCATGGCAGCATAATAACTTGGGTCATTCATCAGGCGTTCAGCTTCTTTGATATTAATGCCTTTTCGCTGACGGCGTTTGTAAAGCTCTTCTGCATACTTCATGAAGTTCGGATGAACAACGTGGTCGATAATTTCGACGCCGTTTAAATCAATATCATGAGCTTTTGCTTTTTCAAAAATGCGGTCAGGAAGCCCTAAAACAACAGGTCTGCAGATTTTTTCTTCGATGCAGGTTCTGATGGCTTTTAAAACTTTAGAGCTTGTGCCTTCAGGGAAAACAATTTTAGGCAGATAGCCTAATCGCTCGGAATTTTCGTGAACACGGTGGATAGCTGAGCGGATAAAAACTTTCTGCGCACCTTGAATGGATTCTAACTTGTCATGATAAGCTGCCCAGTTGGTAATCGGCATAGTTGCAACTTTTGATTTCATTGCAGCTTCTGCAACAGCCGGCGCGACACGCAATAAAACACGCGTATCGAACGGCTTTGGAATCAAATAATCACGGCCGAATTTAAATTTTTTGCCGGCATAGGAGTTAGAAACATTTTCAGGAACCTCTTCCCGCGCTAACTGAGCCAGCGCATGGCAGGCCGCCAGTTTCATTTCTTCATTGATTTGCGTTGCGCGCGTATCAAGTGCGCCGCGGAAGATAGACGGGAAGCCAAGAACGTTATTCACCTGATTAGGAAAGTCTGAACGGCCTGTTGCAATAATCGCATCGGGGCGGGCAGCGCGCGCCTGATCAGGAGT
>JAJFMT010000076.1 GCA_020696855.1 Pseudobdellovibrio sp. | reverse complement strand
AGAGCTTCAGAATATTTTTGTACGATTACATCGCTCATGCTCTCACCTGCTCTAATTGTTTGATGAAGTTAGCTTCCTGAGCAGAAGCAGAACTTGTGTTTCCGGAAAGTTTTTGCGAAGCGGTTGTAACGGCCTGATTTAAAATCGCCGCGTTTATTTCCGCTTTGGCTTTTTGAAGTTCAGCAGAGATAACCATTTCCGCGTCTTTTTTCATTTTCATAGCTGCAGTTTCAGCATCGCGCACAATGCCTTCACGTAATAGCTGAGCTTCTTTTTTTGCAGACTCGATTGATTTCTGCTCACCGGCCTCAAGTTCGCTCAATTTCGTTTTTACATCTTTAAGAGCCGCTTCCGCTTCTCTTAATAATACCTTAGTTTTTTCTGCCTGACTTAAATAGTCTTCGCGTCTTTTTGCAAAAGCGTCGATTAAAGATTTTCTTGTGAAGTACACAATAGCAATTAATAAAGCGCCAAGATTCATTGCTTGCCAGAAGATGCCCTGCCAAGGAATCGCGTGATCATCATGAGCGTCGCCATGAGCTCCACCGCCGGCCGCCAAAGAAACTGCGGCTACTAATAGTGTTAAGTAAAAGGCTGCGTTTTTGCGGGATAAAGTCATTAAACAGCTCCTGATAATTTTTTAGAAATTTCATTAGCCACTTCAGCAGAAACTGCAGCGATATCTTTTTGTGCGCTGGCTTTTTGGCTTTCAACCTGCGTGCGTGCTTTTTCTGTCTGAGCCAGAACATCGTTCTTTGCGGCCGCTAAAGTTTCGCCGGCTTTATCTGTTCCGATTTTGCGTGATTCTTCGAAAATGCTTTTGATTTTTTCGTTAATTTCGCGGGCTTTATTTTTATAAATTAAATCAAGCTTCTTTGCTTCATCTTGGGTTTCGTAAGCGACTTGATCCGCACCTTTAGTTTGTTGAAGTCTTTGATCATAAGCTTTGAAGAACGGTCCGTAGACAAAAACCGTCAAAAAAGAAATGGCCACAATGAAAATTCCAAACTGGATGAATACAGTACTATTGGCGCCCAACTGCAATAAAATCTTTAGAACGACGTCCATGATATCCTCTGCTTTTTTTAAACACTTTGGGATAACACTTGACAGAAATGAGCGTCAAGAAGTTCTAAGGCTGGGTTTTTAGAGTCGGGAGATGATTAAGCTTTCGGCACGTAAGAAGCTCCTTCGAAGACTACTCCCTCATCAATTTTTAAACTAGGAGTTGTCACTGTGCCTCTAAATATAGCTGGTGGCATCATGATGACCTTTTTTGTGGCCACAACGTTGCCTTCCAGTTTTCCCATAATCGTTACATACCCGGCTTCGATTTCAGCCTGGACGTGGGCTGTGTCGGTAATAACGATATGATCTTTTGTGTAAATTTCACCTTTAAATTGGCCGGAAATCTTAGCTGTTCCGCTAAAAGAAAGACGCCCTTCAAAGGCGCTTCCTTCTTCAATCAATGTAGAAATCTGTAAATCTTTTTCCATTATTTTTTAGCTTTTCAGTTTTTCGTAGATCGCTGTTAACTGATCATCGCTGTAAAAATTAATTTGAACACTACCTTTTCCTTTTCGGTAGCTGATTTCGACTTTAGTACCAAGCGCTTTTTGTAATTGATCCGCAAGTTCCTGTGCAAGCTTCGACGCCAGATCAACGCCCAAATCTGTTTTGTCATTTGGTTTTAACGCAAGGTTTTGCGCAGCTTTGATTTCATTTTCTAAACCGCGAACAGAGATTCCGCTTTCAGCCACACGTTTTGCAAAATTGATTTGTTTTGCTTTGTCAGTTAACGACAAGATGGCTTTTGCGTGACCAACCGTAATTGATTTTCTCGAGAGCATTTCGCGAATTTCTAACGGAAGTGCCAATAAGCGAAGTGCGTTGGCAACCGATGATCTTTCTTTTCCGACTTTTTCTGCAGCCTCTTGCTGAGACAGAGAAAATTCTTCGATCAGGCGCTGGTAACTTTCCGCTTCTTCGATTGGGTCAAGGTCTTCGCGCTGAATATTTTCAATCAATGCAATTTGCAGAGCTTCACGGTCGGTCATTGTTTTAATGATCGCAGGAATTTCATGAAGACCGGCTGCTTGAGCCGCTCTCCATCTGCGTTCCCCGGCGATAATTTCGTATCCGCCTTCTTTGCGCTTTCTTACCGTGATCGGCTGGATAACGCCGTTTTCTTTGATGGAATTTGCCAACTCAGATAAAGCTTCTTTTTCAAAATTTTTACGGGGTTGGTAAACACCCGGAACCATCTTGTCGATCGCGATATTCCAAACGCGGCTTTCTGGTGGAATTTGTTCAACAACAACTGCTTGGGGAGGGGCGATTGGTGTTTGTTTGTTTTGTAAAGTTGACTGACTTGTGTTTGCGACAACAAATCCGCTTTCATCGGAATTTGAAAGTCCGCCAGAGTTAGCTTCACCTAATAATGAACCTAAACCGCGACCCAATCTCTTTTTGTTCTGATTTTCCTTTGAAATTTCCATATTTTAAATCCTATGTTGCAAGGTTTGAGTTTACGTTTTGTTGAGTAGTTACTGTTTTAGCTACGACTTCTTTAGCCAGTTCCAGATACATTAAAGCGCCAATAGATTTCGGGTCATATCCGAAGATCGAGACGCCGTGGCTCGGTGCCTCGCTTAAACGAACGTTTCTAGGGATTACAGCCGTGAAAACCTTATCCTTGAAATGATCTCTGATTTCTTCGATCACCTGATGGCCAAGGTTATTACGCTTATCAAACATCGTTAAAACGATGCCTTCGATATGAAGCTGCGGATTGATTCCTTTTTTAACCAAGCCGGCTGTATTAAGAAGTTGGCTTAATCCTTCAAGGGCGTAGTACTCACATTGAAGTGGAACTAAAAAGCTGCTTGCGGCCGCTAATGAATTTAAGGTCAATAAACCTAGCGATGGCGGGCAGTCTATTAATACATAGTCATATAGGTGGCTAACCGACTGGATAGCACCCTTCAAACGGAATTCTCTTTGAGGCATATCAACGAGTTCAATCTCCGCTCCAACCAGGTCTGGATTAGCCGTTGCTACCCACAAATTATCTGTGTAGCTCTTAAAAGTGACGTCCTGAATATTCTTTTCACCAATGAGTACGTGATAAATATTAGAATCTTGGGTCTCGTGCTTCTTAATGCCTAGTCCGCTTGAGGCATTTCCTTGTGGGTCCATATCCACGACTAGGACTTTGTATCCTAAACCCGCCAATGCGGCTGATAAATTAACTGTTGTAGTGGTTTTTCCTACTCCACCTTTTTGATTGGCTATGCAAATTGTCTTAATCACGTTGTCTCCTTGGGGTTGCTTGATCATCTTTCCTTTTAGTTTAGTTTGTTTCAACAAATATTTTAGTTTTGAAGTGATTTTTCCGATGTTCCACGTGGAACAATTGATGAAAACACTGGTATTTGCCCTCTTTTTATTCTTCTTAGGTTGTACGAAGGTGGATCCTCACCCGGAAAACCGTGATGAGATCTACGCAGATCTTGGTCAAGAGCTTGAAATAGCCACAAAGGCGCTTGAAGGAGCTGAGAAAAACCTGATAGCCGCACAGGAAGAAGTAAAAAAAGCTGTTCCTCAAACCGGACAGATAAAGTACGCCACTAAAAAACTAAGAAACGCAGAAGCTTATTTAGCTGAAATGAAACAACGAAAAATATATTTCGATATTAAGCGTGAAAGAAGAAAAGCCTACGTCCAGTTCCGCTATCAAGAAAGTCTAAGCTCCAATCGCGACAAATTAGAGTGGGATCGCACAAAAGGAATTAAAAAAGATGTTCCACGTGGAACAAAGTCGAGTCCAGAAGACGAAAGCCCAGAACCACCGGCTTCCGAATAAAAAGTAGCTGCTACTTTAAAAATTCACTATTCCGCTCTTTTGGAACTTCAAAACGAATTAAAAAACTGAATTAAAACCGAACCAACTCCCGAACAATACCGGATCCGAATCTCGGAAATAAAAAGTGCCAGGCACCCGCGAGTGATTGCGTTATAGAGGTCGATGGTAACAGTTACTTCTGAAATTTAAGTCACAATACATAGGAAAAGAAAAGGCGCCGAGATTAGCGCCTTTTTTCTAACAGACTTTGAATTTAAAAATTAATCGAGCTTCGTTGTTTTTACCACGAACATTTTTAATCGAGCTTCGTTGTTTTTACCACGAACATTTTAATATCGCCGATCGGAAGTTTGTATTCTGATTCCAAAGCCGGCTGCCAGATAGAACAAAGTTGCGTGGGAATTTGTGAAACTTCCATCGCCCATTCTTCGGCTTTCATGTGATAAACATTACCACCCTTTTTCACTGCTTTTCGCAAAGTCAGTAATGCTTTCGGAAGTGGAGCGAATCCACGGCAGATGGCTTGCTCGATCGTGTTACTCGGTAGAAGCTCTACTTTTTTATTTTGTACAACAACTCCAGAAAGACCGAGTGTGTCCGCAATATGTTTCATGAATTCACATTTACGTTCATCAGAATCAATCAGAGCCATTTTTTGATCCGGATTTAGAATGGCGTAGATCAATCCAGGAAAACCATTACCGCTTCCGATATCATATAAGTATATGGATTTATTAACTTTTTTTGAAACTGCACGGCTAGCAAGTATGCTATCAGCAAAGTGAACAGCATCCGCATGCAAAACAGTCTTTGGCGAAATTAGATTTACAACCTTATTGAACTTTTGAAGCTCAGTAAAATACTTATATAAATGTTCGTGCGTCTTTTCATCGATATCCGGAAACCAGGTCTTAATTCTCCAGTTGGCGGAGTGATCGGCAGTCATTTGTTGGCTCACGTTGAAATCCTAAAGGTTAAATATCTATTTGTTTCGTACCCTTTAGATATATCATGATCGCCTGTAAAGCTGAAGGATTAACGCCTGATATGCGTTGCGCCTGTCCTAAAGTTCTGGGACGAACTTTAGCAAGTTTATCTATTTCTTCTGACGAAAGGCCTTTAATCACTGCGTAATCAAGGCCCGAAGGAATCGGAGCCATTTCAAATTTCTTAGTCTGAGCAATAATCTCATTTTGTTTTTTAATATAACCTGAATACTTCACTTCGATTTCAACCGAATCTAAAACATCATTGTTATTTTCATATTCGAAACCAAGCTTAGAAAGAAAATCAAAACTCACTTCAGGGCGGCGAAGTAACTCAGAAAATTTAACCGGCTTCAGAAGCGGAGTGCTTCCCATCTCTTGAATCAAGTTATTAGTTTCAGGTTTCGGATAGACCACGCCCTGACTCAAACGGTTTAATAACTCTTCACGCTTAAATTTAATCGTCTCTAATTTATCAAGATTTTCAGGTGGAACAATTCCAAGACCGCGCGACACAGGTGATAGGCGGTCAATCGTGTTATCTTCTCTGAGAACTAATCTATGCTCAGCGCGCGACGTAAACATACGGTATGGTTCGCGTGTACCTTTAGTTACTAAATCGTCAATCAACACACCGATGTACGCTTTATCACGGTCTAAAATAAATTCTTCACGGCCTAAAATTTTGTGTGCGGCATTTACACCTGCCACAAATCCTTGAGCCGCTGCTTCTTCGTAACCGCTAGTTCCATTAATCTGGCCGGCCAAGAATAAATTCTCAATCGGTCGGGTCTCTAAGCGGTGAAAAATCTGAGTAGGTTCAACATAGTCATATTCAACCGCATAGCCGTAACGAACAACCTTTACATTCTCAAGGCCGGGAATTGTTCTCAAAAACTGATCCTGCACTTCTTCCGGTAAAGAGGTAGAAATTCCCTGCAGGTAAATCAGATCTGTCGTTAAACCTTCCGGTTCTAAAAATGTCTGATGTGAAAGCCGGTCGCTGAAACGCGTGATTTTATCTTCGATGCTCGGGCAGTAGCGCGGCCCCACTCCTTCAATGATTCCGCAGAACATAGGAGATTTATCAAGATTCGCACGAATAATCTCATGAGTTTTTTCTGTGGTGTTTGAAAGATAACAAGCCACTTGTGGCAGATAAAAATCTTTTTTAGATGTATGAGCAAACGGATAAAAAACATCGTCACCGTATTCAGGACGTGTTTTAGACCAGTCAATGCTGTCTTTATGTAAACGCGCAGGCGTTCCTGTTTTGAGTCTTTTAACTTCAAAACCAAATTCCGCCAGCTGATCAGATAAGCCTAATGAAGCCTTATCCCCGATACGTCCCCCGGAAATCTGCTTAAGACCGAAATGCATTACTCCGTTCATGAAGGTTCCGGTGGTAATTGTAACGGCTTTCGAAAAGATTTCGCTTCCGTCCTGCAGAACAACACCTTCACAAATATTCTTATTTAAAATAAGTCTTTTAACTTCGCCTTCGACGATGCTCAGGTTTTTCTGTGCCCGTAAGACTTTTTTCTGAAGATCCGAATAAATGTGTTTATCGCACTGAGCGCGGCTACCGCGAACGGCCGGGCCACGGCTAGAATTCAGCCTTTTAAACTGAATACAGGATTCATCCGCCGCAATACCCATCTGACCGCCAAGGACATCAATCTCACGGACCATATGGCCCTTAGC
Organism: Pseudobdellovibrio sp.; assembly: GCA_020696855.1. Classification (GTDB taxonomy): domain Bacteria; phylum Bdellovibrionota; class Bdellovibrionia; order Bdellovibrionales; family Bdellovibrionaceae; genus Pseudobdellovibrio. The sequence continues at coordinate 8,825 of JAJFMT010000076.1, read as the reverse complement.
AAGACCCCCGATAGACGGGTTACAGGACATATAGGCAATTCGTTCAACGTTGGTCGTTACAAGGAGAGTGTTTAAACCCAGGCGTGCGCTGGCCAGACAAGCTTCAACGCCTGCATGCCCACCACCGACGACGATTAAGTCGTAACTAACGCCCATTTAACCTACCCTATTGCTATTGAAGCTATTGGCTGCCCGGAAGCTCTTTCAAGTCAGCTAATGATTAGCTGACTATTTTCCCAGGCAGAACTCTTTAAAGACTCTATCCATAATCTGATCGTCATAGACTTGTCCAAGAATTTTTTGAAGAGAGACCAGGGACTCTTTTAAATACATCGCCACGAACTCCGCACCCATATTATTTTCCAGTTCACGGAGGGATTTTGAAATCATTTCAAAAGAGTATTCGGCCTGCTCCAGCTGGCGGGCGGTCGATATCACAGCCTCTTCCAGATAATCAAAATTTCCCACGGTTTTTTTGATTTCTTCCAGAATTTCTGCGCGGCTTTGCTGAACCTGAGAAGACGTCATTAAAACCGAGTTTACCTGTGCATTTGCAGCGACTTTCAATAGTTCTCGTGCCTGCGCCTCGGTGATGGCGTCTTTTTTATTTATTAAAAGAATTTTTTTAACGTCTTTTCTTTCAGGCACCTGTTTTAAGGTGTCCTTGATCTCATTTGCTCCGGAAGCACTTACCAGTGAAGTTGCATCAACAACGATACAAATAACATCAGCCTTTTCAGCCTCTTTTTTTGAACGGTCAATACCGATCACTTCAATTTGATCCTGAGTTTCGCGAAGCCCGGCTGTATCGATAATGTTAAATTTTAAACCTTCATAGATCGTTTCTGATTCAATAACATCGCGAGTGGTTCCCGCAACCGGAGTAACGATTGCTTTCTCATTTTTCACCAGTAAATTAAGTAAGCTTGATTTCCCGACATTTGGAGCACCGATTAAAGCCACACGAATACCGTCTTTAATTAAGCGGCCGGAATTGTAAGATTGAATAAGCTTCTCAAGCGAATGAAGAATCAGTTTCAATTTTTCTGTTAAGACATTGTTGTCGACAACTTCGATACCCTGCTCAATAAAATCAATAGAGGCTTCAATATGAGCCAGGCACCAGGTTAAATCAGAAATGTTTTTCTCAAATTCCTGAGAAACATAGCCGTCAAGCTGGCGAAGTGCCACTTTTGCGGCCGCCTTATTCTGGCTTTCAATAAGACCTAAAACCGACTCTGCCTGAATGAGATCTAACTTCCCGTTCATGAAAGCACGGTAGGTGAACTCCCCTTTATCAGCCATGCGGGCGCCGGCTTTTATCAGCAAATCAAGAATCTGCTGGGTAACAAACCGGCTTCCGTGACACGAGATTTCAATTGTTTCTTCGCCGGTAAAAGATTTTCCTTTTTCGAAAAAAGTAAAAAGCACTTCATCGACTTTATTGCTTTTCAAATCCAAAAAATCAGAGAAATAAACGCGGTGAGATTCAATTTTTTTATTTTTCAGGACGTTAGAAAAATTCTTGCAGATTTCAAGCGACCTGGGGCCGCTTACTCGAATGACGGCGATCCCGCCTACCCCATGCGGAGTGGAAATGGCACAAATTGTTTGTTCATTTCTCTCCAACATGGATGTCACGGACTAATTTTCGTCTGCAGGGCCCATATCAGCGTCTTGCGCTGCAGGCTTGTTAGCAGGATAGATTTTAATTTTTTTATAAAGACCATCACCCAAAGAGCGGCTTTTAACACGGCCATCCTGAGCTAAATACTGATGAACCACTTTACGTTCTTTCGGAGGCAAAGCGCGGTAATACACAGATTTACCCTGTTCAATCGCGATTGTTTTTAAATGTTCAGCGCGCTCAATTAAAGCCGCCTCGGATTCTTCACGGTAACCGCCGCAGTCAACAATAACGTTTGTCTGCAAATCAGCGAAGTGGTGCTGAGTTACGCGTTTAATAATAAGCTGAAAAGCATCCAATAACTGACCTTTATAGTCTTTTAACAGAGCCTCATCGTTTCCTGAAAATTCAATTTTAACGTCTGTAACATCACCCTTTTTTTCCAGGTTTAGTTCATAAGACAGGTCAAAATTACCATTTTCTAATATTCCGTTCAAAGTTGCTTCGACAACCGTCTCTAAACTGTTGTCTTTTTTCTCTCCGCCGCCACCAAATAGTTTACTGAAAAAACCGGCCATTATCTCTCCCTCCAATTAAGCTTTAGAATTATCTTTTAATAAAAAGTACTGCTGAACGACACCGAATAACGAGCTGACGAAATTGTACAGAGTTAACCCGCTCGGCAAGCTCAGCATAAATACAGAAAATAAAATCGGCATAAAATTAAGAATTTTTTGCTGAGTAGGATCCATTGTGGTCGGAGTCATCTTCTGTTGAAGATACATCGTAATACCCATTAAAACCGGAATAATAAAAAGCGGGTCATGCGAGCTTAAATCCGTGATCCAGCCAAAGAATGGCTGCTGATAAATTTCAATACTGGATCCGATGGTTTGCCATAAAGCAAAGAAAACCGGAATCTGAAGAAGCATCGGAAGACAGCTGCTCAGCGGGTTGGCGTTATGTTGTTTCATCAGCGCCATCGTTTCGCGGTTTACAGCCATTGGGTCGTTCTTGTATCTCTCGCGAACAGCCTGAAGCTGTGGCTGGATCTTCTGCATCGCGCGCGCCGAACGGAAAGACATAATATTAAACGGCAACATGATCACTCTCATAACTATCGTCAGAGCAATGATCGCCAGGCCCCAGTTACCAAGAATGCCGTGAAGGAACTTCATCAGCTTCAGTAATAATTTCGAAATAAAGCCGAACATTCCGTAGTCCATGACTTCCGGTAAAAGAGCATCGATTTTATTTAAGTTATCGACCGTCTTTGGGCCCATATAAAACTTATTCTGAAGCTTCGTGATTTTTGCGTCTTTTAAATCATAATTAACTTCAAGCTTGGCGCCGGCGTCTTTAACGTTAGCATTAATGCTTGGTAAAATATCCGATTTATTGACAAAACCCTGAGTAAAATACTGTGTTCCGATCGCCGCTAAAGAAACCAGATTCGCTGAAGCACTGTGAGTTTCTCCTGCAGCGATATCAGAAACGGGCTCTGTTTTAACTTTGTCTTCTGTTCTGAACAGAAAGACCTGTCTCTCAAAGGTCGGCATTAAGAAGTTGCCGCCAGATGATTGATGTTTTCTGTCAGTTAATACAAAAGAAATCGCTTTAGGAGCGTTGTCGAATTCAGTTTCAACGTCAAAGCTCATCGTTTCTTTATTATAAGTGATTATGCGTTTAATGTTGGAACCTTCAACAGCTGCCGTTCCGACATACTGAACTTCACTCACGCGGTTCAGGTCAAAGTTGACTTCTTTATTGTTAACCAGAGTGGAAAGTGTTTTTTCCGTATCGGCAAAAACTATAGGTTTTTTTGCCTTGTCGAAATACTTTTTAAGAGTGTAATTGCCAAAAGACATTCCTTTGGATGAAATTTCCCATTTTACATTCTCATCTTCATACTGAAATGATTTTTCCTGAGGAGCGTTTTCGCTTGCCACTAACTGGCTTGGTTCAACAGTTTTAACTTCGCTGGAAGCCGCTCCTGTAGCGGGAGCCGGGGCTTGGGCTGTAACAGCCGGTTTTGCCAGTTGAGGCGGATATTTTTTATTTACGTAATATTGCCAGGCCCACAAGAAGACGAAGACTAATATAATAGATAAAATGAAGCGAGGGTTCGAAAAAGGTGATTCATTCTGATTGTTCATACAATCTCTTTCTTTTCTTGAGCTAAGGGCAAAGCTTTAACATGAGCAGGTAACGGAACCGGGTCAAATACCGATCTTTTTGTGAATGGATGGCAGCTTAAAAGCCGGCTTACGGTAAGTCCGAAAGCTTTCATAAAATTGTGTTTGGAAAAGGCTTCAGAAGCATAATGCGAACAAGTCGGGTAAAAACGGCAATTTCCACCTAAAAAATACGAAAAAGTGGACTGGTAAAAAAGAATGAAGGCTTTTGCCAGCTTATTTAACAGCAAGCCGGCTGTAGAGCTCTTTGAACTCTTTATACTTAAGGTTTGAAAAAAATTTAGGCTCTGCTTGTGGTTTGAACACAAACACAAGGGTGCATTTATCAAATTTGTCGGGCCATTTTTCAGTTCGAACACAAGCTCTCACCCATCTTTTCAGCTTATTACGTACAACCGAGCCGGCCACTTTCCGGGAAGCGGTCATACCATAATAGTTATGACCATCCGGTGATGAGAGAACCTGAAGTGTTAGCCAAGACGATAGACGCAATCTTTTGGATTTTTGCGCTACATCTTTGAAACTCGAAGACTTTTTAAGCGGATACGCTTTATTTGCCACCAGAGGTAACTGATAATTTTTTACGGCCTTTTGCGCGACGGCGATTCAATAGTTTACGGCCGTTAGCAGTTTTGGTTTTAGATCTGAATCCGTGAGCTTTTTTACGACGTTTGTTGCTCGGTTGATAAGTACGTTTACTCATATAATACCTCTATTCTAACTACGACGAATGAACGTCAATTGCAAATATAACTAGCAGTGGCTAATTAAGTGAAACAAATATAAACCACATCGCGGCAACGCGGTCAACTGTTGATAAGTCGGGCCCGTACTGATAGTTATCCACATTCCGTTTTAGAGGGGAAATTTAATGGAAATGAATAGTTCTTTTTGGAGCCAGGTGAAGTCGTCTATCAAAAATAAGAACGGCGCCAATAAGTTGCTTGAAAACTGGCTAGATCCTATTGAATACGTAAAAACTGAAAAGAATGAAAATGCTACAAAGATTATCTTTGGCGTGCCTACTCAATTTTTCTATTTCTATGTCAATGAACACTTAAAAGAGAAGATCGCTTCAGAGCTGGCTAGTCAGACTGATATGCAGATCGAGGTGGATTTCGTTGTTACCGGTAAGACGGCTAACGACTACAACACCTCTCTACAGGATGTGATGCAGAACACTGAAAACCTGTTTCAAAGCCAGCAGGCCCAGACTCAGACAGTTAATGTTCAGCCACAGCCGAAACAGGCTGATAATATTAATGAGGACTTCACTTTTTCTACGTTTGTCGTCGGAAAAAACTCTGAATTTGCCCATGCAGCGACTTACAATGTGGCGCAAAACCCGGGTGCTAATGATTACAATCCCCTGTTAATTTATGGTCCTTCAGGAATGGGAAAAACCCATTTACTACATGCGGCCGGCAACGAAATCCGCCGTAAATATTCCCACTCACGCATTATTTACATTTCTGCTGAACGCTTTTTAAATGAGTGCGTTCAGGCTATGCGCCGGCAAGAGATGGATAAATTCCGTCAGAAATACCGTGAAAATGCAGATGTGATTGTTGTCGATGACGTGCAGTACATCGGGCGCGGTGAAGCCACTCAGGAAGAATTCTTCCATATGATTAATGCTTTTATCGAAAAGAAGAAGCAGGTGATTTTAGCGAGCGACCGTATGCCTAAAGATATTTTGGGCCTGGAAGACCGCTCACGCACCCGTTTAGAGCGCGGTTTAATCGCTGACATTACAATGCCTGATTTAGAAACGCGTTTAGCGATTCTTCGTTACAAATCTGAAAGCATGAATGTGAAGCTTTCAGAAGATGTTATTCAGTACGTTGCTAAAATTTCTAAGAAATCGATCCGGGAACTTGAAGGCAATCTTAAAAAGATCAAAATGTTTTCAGAACTGCAGGGGCTGAACATCAGCATCGAATTAGCGCGTAAGGTTCTTGCACACCATGAAAACACAACCCAAATCAGTATTGAAGAGATTCAAAGAATCGTTTCTGAATACTACAAAATCCGCGTAACTGACTTAAAATCAACCAGTCGTGCGAAGCCGATCGTTGTTCCAAGACAGATCGCCATGTATTTAATCAAAAAGTTTTTAGATAAGTCTTTAGTGGAAATTGGTAAAGCTTTCGGCGGAAAAGATCATACAACAGTGATCAATTCTTTGGAAAAAGTTGAGAATCTACAAAATTCAGATCCTCAATTTAAGAACGATATCGATGAGTTAATGAACCAGATCCACAATGTGACTGGTCTTTGATTGTGGAGTGTGGATTACACCGTGGAAAACACGGTGTACTAAAATGAGGATAACTTTTCTGTTGATAACCCCCACCGTTCAGGAAATTAACCGATTAAGTTATCCACAAATAAAGCTTAAGAATTTTAAGTATTTAGTATATAAACTGAGTTACCGACGCCCCTACTAATACTACTACTTTTTATTAATATATATATAGGGAAGATAGAACATGAAAATTGAGATACAAAAAAAAGATCTTTTAGGCTTGTTAAGCAGAACTCAGAACATTGTAGAAAAAAGAAATACAATGCCGATCTTGATCAATGTTCTTTTAGAAGCAAGTGCCAAGGATAATCTCCTGAAGGCTTATGCCACTGATTTAGAAGTAAGCCTTACCGATGCCGTACCCGTTCAAATTAAAGAGGCTGGCAAGGTCGCAGTGAGCGCTAAGAACCTTTTTGAATTAACGAAGGAACTTTTAGACGGACCAATCCAGTTGATTAAAAAAGAAAACAATTGGCTAGAAATCAAACAAGGTAAGTTTCAATCAAAAATTATCGGAGTAGCTGCAGAAGAGTATCCTGTTTTTCCTACATACAGTTCCGAGAACTTTTCTAAAATGAATGCTGCTGAATTAAAGTACATGATCGATAAAACGATCTACAGCGTTTCAAATGATGAAACCCGCTACCACTTAAACGGCGTTTACTTTGAAAAGAACGACAAAGAAAACATCACGATGGTGGCAACAGATGGTCACCGGTTAAGCCTTATTAAAAAACAATTTAAAAATTTATCTCTGGCTGAAAAAGTCGGTGTCATCATTCCTAAAAAAGGTTTATTCGAAATTAAAAAATTAATCGAATCTTCTGTAGAGGAAGTTTCAGTCGCTGTTGAAGGATCCCAGTTCATTCTTAAATCAGGCACTTGTGTACTGATGATTCGTTTAATCGAAGGAAAGTACCCGAATTATCACCAGTTTATTCCACAGAAGTTCACTCATAATATCGTGGTTAAAAGAGATTCAATTTTATCTTCACTTAAAAAAGTTTCTTTATTAGCGAATCAAAAATCAAAAGCGATTTTAATGAGTTTCACTAATAACAAACTTGAAATCACATCCAACAACCCTGAATTGGGTGATGCAAAAGATGAATTAGATATTAATTATTCAGGCCCTGATCTTAAAATCGGTTTTAATGCCCGCTACGTTGAAGATGTTTTAAAGAACATCGAACAAGACGAAGTGGAATTTGAACTCAATGATCAGTTGTCTCCGGGCGTTTTAAAAGCTCACAAGAAATCTGATTACATTAACGTTGTGATGCCGATGCGTATTTGATTACGCAAATTAAACCGGTTAATACAAATCCTACGCTGAATGGTATTTAATAATTTATCGCTTGTTAATTTTCGTAACTTCAATACCGCTGAAGTTGAATTCAACAAGCGTTTAAACATCATTATCGGCGATAACGGCCAGGGTAAAACAAACATCCTGGAGGCTCTCTATTTACTTACCGAAGGTGAAAGCTTCCGTTACTCAAAAAACGAGAATCTGATCAAAATAGGCACCTCTACAGCCCTTATCCGGGGTTCTGTGAACAATGATGACATGAATTATAAGCTTTCTCTTAAGATAACCGAGAGTAAAAAAGAGCTTTTAGTTAATGATAAGCCACTTTCGCATACCAAATTACGCCGAATTTCGTCGGTTTTGTTCTCTCCGGAAAGCCTGAATATCATCAAAGAAAGTGCCGAAGAACGAAGGGCCCTGGCTGATCAACTGGTAGAGCAAACCACTCTCGGCGGCCATACTCTCCTTACGGATTACAAAAAAGTTTTAAAAACCAGAAACCGGTTATTAAAGGATATCTCAGAGGAGAAAATCAATTTCTCAATGGGAAAAGACACTCTTGATAGTCTTAATCCATCGTTTTTAAAGCTGGCGGCTGAGCTTACTTTTTTACGAATCAGTACGTTAAATGAGATACGTCCCGAGGTTGAAAAAGCGATAAATAATATCCATTTCAGTAATTCTGTAAAATTCGATTTTAAATACATTATTTCTGATCTTGATCACCGTGATTCCGACCTTGAAAAAATCGTCTTTTTTCTTCAAAAAAGGATGCAAGAATTGGAATCTGCAGAGCTAAAAAGCGGTGTGTCATTAGTAGGCCCGCAGAAGCACGATATAAGCTTCCTATATAATGGAAATGACTCACGTTTTTACTGCTCACAAGGTCAGCAAAGATCCATCATATTAGCTTACAAAATGGCCCAGATCGTGTACCATTACAGGGTTCATGGTTTTTATCCATTTTTGCTTTTAGATGACGTGTTATCTGAGCTCGATTTGACCAAACAGGAGTCGTTAATTTCGACCTTGAATCAAACCGAAACTCAGACATTTGTGAGTAGCACAGATGTATCACTTCTTTCGAAACTCAGTATGGATAAGGCCAGTGTTTTTAAAATACGAGACGGCCAAATTTCACAATAAATCGTCTGAACATTTTTAAATAGTTAATCATGATCATCTTAGGGTTGTGTGGATAAACCTGTGATCTTTGTTGAAGGAGTTTCAAATGACTGGAATGAACACGAGTGTTGATGCGCAAAAAAATTACGGCGCTGACGACATTCAGGTCCTGGAAGGACTGGAAGCGGTAAGAAAAAGACCGGGAATGTACATTGGTGATACCACTATTCGCGGTTACCACCATCTTGTGTACGAGAT
>JAJFMT010000075.1 GCA_020696855.1 Pseudobdellovibrio sp. | reverse complement strand
GCTAAATCCTCAAGAAGTGCGGGGTTGATCGTCTCGATATTATCAAGTGTTACTGATACACTGATTTCAGATGTGGTAATCGCATCGATCGAAATTTTATAATCATTAAAGATCTTAAAGATTTTATATAAAAAACCGTGCGTCTGAAGCATTTCAGGAGTGCTGACCGTTAATAGGGTCTGCTTTTTACGTAACGCCATCGCGCGAATCAGCGGCGACGCTGTGACTTCTTTTTTTACCCAGGTTCCCGGTTTTTCCGGCTCGAAGCTGGAAGCTACCAGTACAGGGATGTGGCTGCGAATCGCAGGCAGCAAAGTCGCTGGGTGCAGAACCTTCGCGCCGAAAGTGGCAAGCTCTGACATTTCTTTAAATGAAATTTCATCAATTACAACAGCTTCAGGGCAAATACGCGGATCGGTCGTTGCGACGCCGGCCACGTCGGTCCAGATCTCAAGAGTGTCTGAACCGATTCCTTCCGCTAAAATTGCAGCTGAGTAATCGCTGCCGCCGCGGCCCAGTGTTGTGGTCGCGCCACTGAGTGTTTGGCCAACAAATCCCTGAGTTACATAGGTCGTCTGCCCCTGAATGCAGTCTATTAAGATTTCACGGCATTGCTTGATAATCACATCAGTTAAGGGTCTTGCTTTGCCGAACTGGTCGTCGGTTTTTAGTACGGTTCTGACATCAAGTAACTTTACTTCGCGAAGCTGTTTCTGTTTGTGCTGGCTATAGACGTTTCTCAAAGCGACTGTAAAAAGCACCGAAGACATTCTTTCACCCAGGCTCATCAGAACGTCTTTTGCTTTCAAAGAGCAATCGCGAAGCAAATAAATTCCGCGTGCGATCGAATCCATTTCAGACAATAAAATGCTTAAATCCTGAAGTGACTGCGTATCGGCCTTTAAATCTTTGGCGATAACCTGATGCTTGTTCTTAATTTTAACTATTAAAGCTTCCACTTCGCTGAGCTGGCCTTTTTCAGCCATTTCGCCAAGCTTAATGAGGTCATTCGTTGTTCCTGAAGTTGCAGAAACAACCACGATGTTAGAATTTCTTTGCAATGAAACATCCGCGCTGCGAAGCATGCAGTTCGCATCGCCCATTGATGTTCCGCCGAATTTAGAAACGACCAGAGCCATGTTCAATCCTTTTCAGAGTAAAAAAAGAGTATGGCGCTGCTTTATTTTGTTGTCACATAATTTTTACTTTTGACCGTGATGAAAAATCCTTATTGAAGTCCTGCCGAAGCGGACCTAAACTTCATCGTCAAATTCATCAGACATCTGCGGAATATGATTAAATGCGATGCGCGTTTTTCCGCTGGAAAGCACATTCTGAGTAATCGCGGCATAAAGCGTATTCGGGCCAAAGCGGTTATTGATCAAATCCATGGCCTGATTAAGTTGATGACTTTTTGGATTGTCAAACAGCGACATCTGGCTGGGGCCATTAACCAATCCTGATACGCCGATTGAAACCTTAAAAGGTTTCTTTCCGGCAGGAAAATTCCACAGATTTTGTGCCTGCTTAATTAAAAATACGCCGTCATCTGTTTCGCTGAACTTTATGGAGTTTTCAAAAACATGGTCACCTATGCAGAGGACTTTGATTGAAAGCTGTGTGCATTTGATTTTGTCATCGCGTAATCGAAAGGCGGCCTTGTTAACCAGTTTTAAAATGACCTGAAGGGCTTTTTCAGGTTCACGAAGGGCAGGCGGCAGGACGTGCTCATGACTGTAAGATTTTTGCGGAGAGCTGGCTCTCCACGCAAGATCTTCGCCTTTTAATTCTTTGGCAATCCGCAAACCCCAGATGCTTCCCCATTTTTTACGAAGCTCCTGTTCGTCGAGGCGTATAAAATCACCTATAGTTCGGAACCCTTTGGCGTTCAGATGGATTTGCATTTTCGGGCCGACCCCGGGCACGCACTGAATGGGTAACGGGCCAAGCTTTTCCATAATTTTATCAACTTCAACAACCACTAAGCCATCAGGCTTTTGCATGTCAGAAGCGATCTTCGCAATTAAAATATTCGGCCCAATCCCGACTGAGCTTGTGATTTCAGAACCGACAACCGCGCGAACATGATCTTTCATTTGCTGGGCGATAGCCGTCGCTGTTTCAAGCTGGCGTTCGCGGCCGATCAGTTCACACACCATTTCATCAATCGATAAAACTTTTTTTACCGGCAATACTTCATTAACTGCTTTAACTATTTTGTGGTGGTATTCAGTGTAAAGGCGGTGATTGCCAGGTCTAACGATGAGGCCCGGGCACATTCGTTTGGCATCCCCGAGCTTGGTTCCTGTTTTGACTCCGTATTTTTTAGCGTCATAGCTAGCAGCAATAATAGTTGTGGAGTCAGCTGAGTTCGGGCCGGGGCCGACAGCCACAGGCTTATTGCGAATTGATGGATCTTCCTGCTGTTCGCACGAGGCAAAATAAGAGTTCAAATCAAAAAGAATCCACTTAAGCATGTTATTATAGTTACATATAATTTACACAAGTCAACAAAAGCGGGTTAAAGCTGTTTTTTTCGGCTTTTGGTCTGCTTTTTGGTAGCCGCGGCTTTTTTAGCAGGCTTAGAATTTTCTAGCGGCTTAGCTTTTTTACGAGGCTTAATTTTCATTTTGGAATTCTTTGCTGATTTAATTCTGGCTTTCGGAGTTCTGCCGATTCGGGGATCTTTCTTTTTGATCAGCTCACAGATCTGAAGCGCCACTTCCTCGAAATTTTCAAGGTCTTCGCCTAAAACCTGCCACCCTGTAGGGCCAGTGCCGAACATTTCTAGGTCACGAAGTTCCGGAATTTCTTTTTTGAGCGAATCGTGCGCCCCGGGAACTACGCCAAGCCACATGCCGGTATCATTGTCGAATTTTTCTTTTTTACGAAGAATCATCAGAATCTGATGGTCGCGGTAAATCCCGTAAGCACCGAACATCGGTTTAATAGATGTAACAATGCCGTCCAGCTCATCCAGTATAAAGGAATAAGGCGGGGATTTTTTTATTTTAACCGCCGTACTCACGATTACCACTCTTCCGATTCGAATGGCACAACTTGGCGTTCAGCTTTTCGCTCAGGGTGAAGCTCGTAATGGTGGGCGCAGTTTTTAGAGCAAGTGTCTTTTTTGAATTCAATTTGCGCGCAGTCTTCACAGATAAAATCGTGATGATCGCAGCGTTTACACGTGATTTCAGTTTTGCCGGGCTGGCCGCAGTGAGGGCACAGCTTATATTGTGTCGAAGGTTTTAAATCCTGTGTGACCGCCACGCGGTGATCGAACACAAAACATTCACCTTCAAACTGATCATTCGGGGATTCTTTCAGATAATTTAAAATGCCGCCGTAAAGCTGGTAAACATTTTTGTAACCTTGCTTCTGAACTTCCAGAATTCCTTTTTCGCAGCGAATGCCGCCGGTACAAAAAATCAGAACCTTTTTATCTTTCGGAATATTGTTTTTTTCTAAAAATTTCGGAAACTCAGTAAATTTATCCGTCATCGGATTGATAGCACCTTTAAAAGTTCCGATTTTGGTTTCATACCAGTTGCGCGTATCAATGATGACATGATCTTCGGTTTTCATGACCTGATTCCATTCAGCAGGAGTCAGGTGATGATTCTTGCCGTCCATGTCATACGGAACAAGCGAAGTATCGCCTAGAGTGACAATCTCAGGGCGGATTTTCACTTTGAATCTGCGAAACGGGCAGACATCAGATTCAGAATCTTTAAAAAACAAATCCGGAACTGAAAAATAATCGCGAATAGCTTGCTGAAACTGGCCTAGCGACTCCGGTGTTTTTGCGCAGACGGTAGCGTTAAAACCCTCTCCGCCGATAATGATAAGCCCGCGTACGTTCAGTTCTTTTGCGGTAGATTCTAAAAAAAGTTTTGTTTTTTCCGGATCAGCGTCTTTCTGGAATTTATAGAATGTTGAGATGAAAAAGACTGTTTTTTCAGCATTAGAGACAGGCTTTTCGCCATTATCATGAACCACAGGGACCCCTTTCAGTTGTCAGCCGGTGGCTCCAAACCACCATGAGCTAAAATTTGGTCAAGATGGCCAAATTAGAGAGAAATTCGGTCTTCGTCAAGGCTGATTTCATTGATGTTCTAAATTAAAAAAGTTACAACATCCTGTTGATTTATTTTGAGGAACACTAATGAATTTGGCTCTACCAGCTGTACAAAAAGAAATTGAACGCCGCAGAACTTTTGCGATCATCTCGCATCCGGATGCTGGTAAAACCACTTTGACTGAAAAATTACTTTTTCACGGCGGAGTCATTCATGAAACCGGCGAGGTCAAAGGAAAGTCAGGAACCAAAGCGGTAACGTCTGACTGGATGGAGCTGGAACGCCAAAAAGGAATCTCCATCACCTCATCGGTGATGACATTCGATTACAACCAACTGCGAATCAACTTACTGGATACTCCGGGGCATAAAGATTTCTCGGAAGACACTTACCGCGTATTAATGGCAGTCGAAAGTGCCTGCATGCTGATCGACGTGGCCAAAGGGGTTGAGGACCGTACTAAAAAACTTTACGAGGTCTGCCGTTTGAGAAACATTCCGATTTTTACTTTTGTAAATAAGCTGGACCGTGAAGGTAAAGACCCGCTGACGTTAATTGACGAAGTTGAAAAAACTCTGAACATGCAATGTTACCCGGTCACTTGGCCGCTGGGCATCGGTCAGCGCTTCAAAGGAATTTACAACCGCCTGAATAAAAAAGTTTATTTCTATAATCAGCGCAGAGAAGATGACCTTGAAGTTGAAGAGTATGACTTCTCCGGGCCGCAGGATCCGATTCTTGAAAAATATCTTGATGCTGAAACTCTGCAACAGGTTCGCGATGAACTCGAACTGATCGAAGGCGCTCTTCCGCCGTTTAACGTTGAAGACTTTTTATCTGGAAAGCTTTCACCGGTTACGTTCGGCTCTGCGAAACAAAACTTCGGTGTTGATACGTTTTTAAAGTTCTTTACAGAGTTTGCACCCGGGCCGAAAGGCCGCATGACAAAAAAAGGGACTGAGCTGAATCCGCTTTCATCTGCATTTACCGGTTTTGTTTTTAAAATCCAGGCCAACATGGATAAGCGTCACCGCGACCGGATTGCTTTTCTTCGAATCTGCTCAGGCAAATTCGAACGGGGAATGAAAGTGAATCACGCAAGGCTCGAAAGAGAACTGCGCTTATCTTATTCAAGCCAGTTCGTAGCCGCCGACAAAGAAACAGTAGATGAAGCCTACGCCGGAGACATCGTAGGTGTTGCCGATACCGGAAATTTCGCCATCGGTGACTGTGTCTCGTCGCAAGGCTACGTCAGTTTTGAAGACATTCCTAAATTTGCGCCGGAGCTTTTTGCAAAGCTTTCCGTCCGTGATGCATTGAAAAGAACAAAATTAAATGAAGCTTTAAAGCATTTGTCTGAAGAAGGGGCTATTCAGTTATTCTTTGACCCGATCATCGGTAATCAGGAAACCATCATTGGTGCCGTTGGTGAGCTGCAGTTTGAAGTCTTAGTTCACAGACTTCAGGATGAGTACAATCTGGAAGTTAAATTAACACGCTTGCCTTTCAGCGTGGCGCGCTGGCCGCGTGACGCTGCCGGAAAAGCTGTGAGTCAGCTTAAAGGAAACTTTCAGTTATTTAAAGATGTCATCGATCAGCCGGTTCTGCTTTTGAATCAAGAGTGGGATTTAAACTGGGCAAAAAAAGAAAACCCGGATGTGGATTTTGCATCCAGTATTTCAAGGGCACGATAATATGAACGCGCTGGGAGCACGATAATATGAACGCGCTGGAAGTCGTTAACGTCCGAAAGACCTATAAAGACAAAGTCGCAGGCAAGCCTGTTGAAGCGCTTAAGGGCGTAAGTTTCACCATCAGCGCCGGAAGCATTTTCGGATTGCTGGGGCCTAACGGCGCCGGCAAAACAACTTTGATTGCGTCTATTACCACACTTGAAGAGCCAACCAGCGGAGAAATCCGCGTTTTCGGTGAAAGTGTATTGGACCAGCCTTTAAAAACCAAAATGAATGTCGGTGTTGTTCATCAGGAAGTTATTAATACAGGATTTTTTTCAGTTTCAGAAATTCTTGATTTTCAGTCCGGCTATTACGGCATTTACAAAAACAAAGAGCGTTGCGACTACCTGATGCAAAAGCTTTCGTTATATGAACACCGTGATAAAAAAGTAAAACAGCTTTCAGGCGGCATGAAGCGCCGCCTGATGATCGCCAAAGCTCTGGTTCACTCTCCTAAGTTATTGTTGCTGGATGAGCCGACAGCCGGCGTAGATGTCGGTTTACGTGAATCGCTCTGGAAGTTTGTATTCGAACTTAAAAACGAAGGTGTTTCAATTCTGCTGACAACTCACTATCTTGAAGAAGCCGAGCAGATGTGTGAGCAGGTTGCCATTATCAACAAAGGCGAGCTTCTTTATAACGGCACTCCTAAAAACATGATTGCTGATTATTCACAAAAAAAGATGATTCTCACAATGAAAGACGGCAACGTTCATCAGTTTACCGAATCGCAAAAACTGGGTGTATCTGATGTGTTGGCGAAACATCATGTCGATATCAATCAGATTCAGGATATTAAAATTGAAGAAGGCCGCCTTGAAGACGCCTTCTCTAAAATGGTGGCGCTATGATTATCTTTTTTACGTTAGTCCGCCGCGAAATTAAAAGATTTTTAAAAGTCGTGATTCAAACAGTGGTCAGCCCTGTGATCAGCTCGTTTCTCTATTTGCTGGTCTTCGGCGTTTCGCTTGGCGGAAGTGTTCAGCTAAAGAGCGGGATTCCGTATCTGTCGTTTTTAATTCCCGGCCTTATGGTGATGGGTCTTATCAATAATGCTTTCCAGAATTCCTCTTCTTCGGTTGTTACTTCAAAGTTTTCGGGAGACCTCGAAGATATCCGCGTGGCGCCGATTCCGCATTCTTACATTGTTTGGGCGATGGGGCTTGGCGGAATCATTCGCGGTACAATGGTCGCTTTGGTTACGGGCGTGGTTGGAATGATTTTTCATTACTCGCAGCTGGGTGAATTTTTATGGATCAAGCATCCCATTTTACTTATGTACTTTTTTGTTACCGGGGGGCTTATATTTGCTTTCCTGGGAATTTTTGTTGCTGTACTGGCCAACACTTTTGATCAGCTCAGTGCATTCAGCTCCTTTATTTTATTGCCGCTGACGTATTTGGGCGGTGTTTTTATTTCAATCGAAAGTCTGCATCCGGCGTGGCAGTTCGTTTCAAAACTGAATCCGCTCTTTTACCTTATCAATGGATTCCGCTACTCCATGCTGGGAGAATCCGATATAGGGATCGGAAGTTCACTTCTTGTAACTGTGGCAGGGGTCGCGGTCACTTTCGGTATGGCCAGTTTCGCTCTGAAGAAGGGTTCTTTCTCACGATGGTAAATCTTATTAGGGCAACAAAAGGCAGTCTGCGATGTTAAATAAGCTGATTTACAGCACGCTGGCTGTTTTATTTATTCTGGGTGCCGCTATCTACTTCCGGGTGGAATTTAAGTACATGATGGTCTTAAATAGCCGCGGCTCAGAAGTGCTGTCGCAGTTAAAGAAGGCTGAAAAAGAACCGCTCAAACCCGGCGAAACCGCTGAAGAAAGAATTGCTTCAGTGGGAGAGCAAAATGGTGTGAAGTTTGCTACTGATTACCTCATCATGGAGAATAATCTTTTTAAAACCTGTAAGGCTGATTGTTTAAAAAAAGCTTCGTTTTACAAAGGTTACATGCGGCTGATCGGCCAGATCAAAATGAAAAAGTTATGGGTTGTCGAGCGCAACATTATGAAAGACAGCGTGGCTTATTTTATTCAGGAACGCGAAGAAAATCAGTTCCTCAGTAATTTTGCTACTCGCCGCGCTTACATTACGGAAAATTACGATAAAATTCCCAGCTATGAATTAAAAGAGCTGGCACTTTCGCTGACTCAGGCTATCGATGCGAAGGTCATGGAAATAAAAAAGAAATAGGAACGAGTGGTAGGTTATGTTTGAAAGTTTGTCAGATAAAATTCTGGGTTCTGTAAAAAAATTAAGAGGCCAGTCCGAAATTTCTGAAGCCAATATTGAAGAAGTTATTAAAGACATCCGGTTAAGCCTTTTAGAAGCTGACGTAAATTTCAAAGTTGTAAAAAACTTTATTGACCGTGTGAAAGCAAAAGCTCTCGGAACAGAAGTTATTAAGAATGTGAACCCGGGCCAGATGTTCACAAAAATTGTTCATGATGAGCTGGTGCAGACTCTCGGCGGCGAAAAGGTTGATATCAACGTGCGCGAGAATCCGTCGGTTATTATGATGGTGGGTCTTCAAGGTGCCGGTAAAACAACTTCAACTGCGAAGCTTGGTCTTTATATCCGTCAGAAGCTCGGTAAAAAAGTGGGATTCGTTCCTGCAGACGTTTACAGACCTGCCGCGATTGAACAGTTGCAGATTCTCGGTAAGCAAAATAATTTTTCAGTCTATCCGTCAGAAGCAGGAATGAAGCCGGAGGCGATTTTAAAATCAGCACTGGACTGGGCAAAAAAAGAAATGATCGAAGTCCTGATTCTTGATACCGCCGGCCGTCTGCAAGTTGATGACGAACTGATGACCGAACTTGAAAATCTTAAAAGTATAATTACGCCGACTGAAATTTTATTGGTGGCTGACGCGATGCTGGGGCAACAGGCCGTCAGCGTTTCAGAAACCTTTCACAAACGCCTGAATTTAACGGGCCTTGTTCTCACCAAAGTGGACGGAGATGCGCGCGGCGGGGCCGCACTGTCCATTCGTGAAGTGACTGGCATTCCGATTAAATTTATGGGTATGGGTGAAAAAGTTTCAGCCTTAGAAGTGTTTCACCCGGACCGGCTGGCCGGCCGCATTCTCGATATGGGTGATGTCTTAAGCTTAGTCGAAAAAGCACAGGAAGTTGTTGATCACAAAGAAGCTGAAAAATCGGCGCGAAAAATGATGAACAACGAATTCACTCTTGAGGATTTTTTGGCGCAGATCCAGCAGTTAAAAAAACTCGGTGGTCTTGAATCAATGCTGAAGTTTCTTCCGGGCATGGGCGAGATCACTAAACAAATGAAGAATATGACTCCACCGGACTCCGAGATGAAAAAAATCGAAGCCATCATCAGCTCCATGACTATTCAGGAGAGAAATGACCACCGGATACTTAATGGCTCACGGCGTCAAAGAATAGCCAAAGGGAGCGGAACCCAGGTTCAAGACGTCAATAAGCTTGTCAAACAGTTCGAAGAAGCCAAAAAAATGATGTCAGGAATGATGAAAATGGGTTTCGGAAAAGCGATGAAGGGCGGAAAACCGCCTATGAAATTTCCGTTTTAACGTCTTAGGAGCTCTTAAAGGCAACTATTCAGGCCCTACGGATAAAAATCATTTGAAAATTGGCGCATTTACGCTATAAATCTTGGTTCGCTCTTTTAGAGTATGTATTTATCGTATTAATTTACGTGTTTAAGGAAGGTTATTCTCATGGTCGTAATTCGTTTAGCTCGCGTTGGTAAAAAGCATGATCCAGCTTACCGTATCACTGTTGCTGATTCTCGCCGTTATGTTACCGGTAAATTTTTAGAAGTTCTTGGTACATACATTCCTAGCCCAATGGGAAAACAACAAAAAGTTACTTTGAACGTAGAAAAAGCAAAAGAATGGTTATCAAAAGGTGCACAACCTTCAGATACAGTTCGCCACGTTTTCAAGTTAGCTGGTGTTGAAACTAAACCTTCTGACAGACAAGTTCGCGCAAAACGTGCGGCTGCTAAGTCTGCAAAAGCGTAGTTATCAAGATCCTGTTATTGTTATTAAAAAGCTGTTAAATTAAATTTTATTTAAAATAACAGTTGTCATCGACCATAAATATTTGTCAGAATGTTGAGATCGGGTCGGGAGATATAGAATGGATAATTTAAAACAACTTGTTGAACACATGGCAAAATCTCTGGTTGATAAACCGGAAAATGTGAACGTAGATGAAATTCCGGGACAGCAGACAACGTTGTTAGCGTTGAAAGTTGATAAAGAAGATCTTGGAAAAGTGATTGGTAAACAGGGTAAAACAGCAGCGGCAATGAGAACAATCATCAGAGCAGCGGGCACGAAGTTAAATAAACGTTACCACTTAGATATCGTCGAATAAAATCACATAAGTCTAATAAGTTTGAAAAAAGGAGCGATAACCGCTCCTTTTTTTTTGCCATTAATTTGCGAAACATTGTACAAGCAAGCCATGAGTTTAAAACATGTCGGTAAAGTTATGGACGCGCACGGAATTCGCGGTGACATTTACTGTCTTATTTTTTCAGGCGACGTGAGTTGGTGTGATCAACTTGATGAACTACAGCTGCAGCATAACGGCCAGTCACACTCATTTGAAATCGTAAAGCTAAAGCCCTTTAAGAAAGGCTTTATAGCAACCCTTAAAGGATTCACAGACCGCAACCGCGCCGAAGAATTCAAAGGGGCCGAGCTTTGGGTCGATGAAAGCATTTTTACCTCTGAAGATGGCGAAGCGCTGTTTTTAAACGAAGTGCTGAATTTTGAACTTATAGATGAGACTTTGGGCGCCATCGGCACTATCGGCGACTTCTCCAGTAACGGAATTCAGGACTTACTCGTGATCAAATCTAAATCGGGCGAGGTTTTCGAAGTGCCGTTTGTAAAAGAATATGTGCTGGATATCAATTTTGATTCAAAAAAAATAAAAGTAGATCTGCCGGAAGGTCTTTTAGAAATCAATAAAGAAAATGAAAGCTAAATTCATCACTCTTTTTCCGGAACTTATTCAGGCGTATCTTAAGGATGCTTTAATTTCAAAAGCGGTAGAAGCAGGCCTTCTGACTTTTGAAATTATCAATCTCCGCGATTTTTCAGATAACAAATACAAATCCGTCGACGATGCGCCATTTGGCGGGGGTGACGGAATGCTTTTGCGCGCTGATATTCTGGAAAAAGCGCTGCAGTCCGCACTGAAAACAGAGTCTAAAAAGCCTGTGATTATTTATTTTTCTCCGCAGGGAAAAGTTCTTGATCATCCAAGTGTGCAAAAATTTGCGGAGTCATCTTCCGATTGCGAATACATTTTCGTTTGCGGCCGCTACGCCGGTGTCGATCAGCGGTTCATTGACCATTATGTCGATCATGAAATTTCTATCGGCGATTACATTCTTTCAGGCGGAGAGCTGGCCTC
>JAJFMT010000074.1 GCA_020696855.1 Pseudobdellovibrio sp. | reverse complement strand
GGAAAAGGATTAATTCCTTTCTCCTTCATCGCGTGAAGCTTTTTTCTTTTTTCGGCTTTTATCGGATTATCGTGCTCTGACATTTTTTTTCTTTCTTTGTTAGGGTTCGTTTCAATTTTCAATTTAATGAAACGAACAGGTCACGTCATAACTTTTTATCGGACCTAAAAGATTATTTAATCTGTGCGCCTGCAAACGCTTCCATAACGTTGTGTAAAAGCTCAATCGCTTCTTTCTTTGGTCTTTGGAAGGCATTGCGACCCATAATGGAACCGAACGCTCCACCTTGTGCCAGCTGTTTTACTTCTTCAAGTAATTCAGGAGTGCCCTTCGCCTCTCCGCCGGAGAAGATCACAACGCGTTTGCCGTTAAAGCAAGATTTCACAACGTGATCAATTCTTTGCGCAAGAGTACCGATTTTAATGCCCTGAGCTTCGTAAACTTTTTTAGCTTCAGCTTGTTCAATGTGGGCTGTCGGCGGTTTTACTTTAATGATATTCGCACCTAACTGAGCGGCAACGTGGGCCGAGTACGCGATAACGTCAATTCCCGTTTCGCCTTCTTTAGAAAGCTGCTCGCCGCGCGCATAAGACCAGATAATAACCGCAAGACCGGCTTTCTTCGCTTCACGTGATGCGTGCGCGATTTCTTCGTACATATTCTTTCTGTGTTGCGAACCCGGGTAGATTGTGAAACCGATTCCGGCACAACCTAAACGAAGAGCATCTTCAACAGATGATGTTAATGCCGAGATCGGCGCTTTTGATCCGTAAAGAACGTCAGAGTTATTGATTTTTAAAATCAGAGGAATCTCACCCGCGTAATCACGCGCGCAAGCTTCTAAAGCACCGATCGGAGCGGCGTAGGCGTTACAGCCTGATTCAATCGCCAGTTCGAAGTGATAAGAAGGATCATAACCATCCGGATTTTTAGCGAAGCTTCTCGCAGGGCCGTGTTCAAAACCCTGATCCACCGGCAAGATCACCAGTTTACCGGTTCCTGCTAACTTTCCTGTGTTTAGCAAACGCGCCATGTTTGTTAAGACGCCAACGTTTTCTGCTCCATACCAGCTTAGAATTTCTCGCACTCTTGGGGTCATAGATTCTCCTTATCGAAATGGCTAAATCTATTAAAATTACGCGTATCTAGCAAGTTTTCTTAAGGAGAATTTGACTTCTCTGGCGCACCTGATAAAATAAACGTTACTGTTACAGTTACATTTTATTCAGGCCCTTATAAACGCCTGCAAGAAGCATTGGAAGTCTTATGAAAGTTACCTACGAACAAACACCGAACCCGTCGACAATGAAATTTAACTTCGGAAAGAAGATTTCTGATCATTCCGTCGAATTTTCTGATGTGGCTTCGACTGAAAGATCGCCTTTGGCTGCTAAAATTTTCGGCTTTCCTTGGACAGCTTCAGTGTATTTGGGCGAAGATTTCGTGACTGTAACCAAGCAAGACTGGGTTGACTGGGATATCTTAGCTTCTCCTCTTGCCGGGCTTTTAGGCGAACACATCGACAGCGGTCAGCCGGTAATCTTAAAACTGGAAGCAAGCCTTGATGAATCTGCCAACGATTCAGATGTGGTTAAGCAGATCAAACGCATTATCGCCAATGAAATCCGCCCGGTTGTGGCAATGGATGGCGGCGATATCGTTTTCGGTAAATACGAAAATAACATTCTGTACATTCACATGAAAGGTGCCTGCAGCGGTTGCCCGTCTTCACAGGCAACGCTTAAAGACGGTATCGAAGTGCGCATGAAAGAACTTCTGCCGGAAATCAAAGAAGTCGTCGCGATCTAATCAGCAACAGAGCTGCGGTCCATTCACTTTTTGATTTTCAAAATGGAAGTCAAAAACTGAAAGGGATAACGAAGTGATCTGGGACGGAAATATTTTTAAAATTCAGGGAGCATCTGACTTCGAAGATGCATCGATGTTTAACGGACTATTAGTTTTGTTCGGTTACGCCGGTGTTGACCTGAATCATTTTATCGAAAGAGATTCTGCAAAGAAAAATTTAAAATACGTCAGGCACCCCTACGGCACAAAATACTCTTTCAGCCGCGATCAGACCATATGTTTGGCTGCGGGAATGGCTAAAACCATGCCTGAAAACGTAAGCCGCAATTTTGTTTCAGGAAGAGATATTTTCAGTCCCGCTAACAACGGCCACCTGCAAAGATGCACAGGCCGCAAATCAAATTGGCTCCAAAATCTTTGGCTCAAAGCTGAGATTCTGTTTCATGCGAAATTCACTCCGCTGGCAGAGCCGAATCAACTGATTGCGATGATGATGATTGCAGGGCCTGAGTATTTAAAATTATGGACCGGCAAGAATTCTCAGTGGCAGCGAAGCATCAGAAAATACTGGTACACAGAAAACGGCCACTGGCGAAACGAAAAAGATTTCGCCGAGCATATGATAAAAGTAATTAAAGAATTGGTTACGACTTCAAATCAGTCTTTGGAATTAGCCTAATTCCGCAATTCTGATATTACTTACACTCAATGGAATCACCCACACAAAGCGTTCCCACTCCTGAAGGCGTCAAATATACACCGAACGGAATTTTATT
Organism: Pseudobdellovibrio sp.; assembly: GCA_020696855.1. Taxonomy (GTDB): domain Bacteria; phylum Bdellovibrionota; class Bdellovibrionia; order Bdellovibrionales; family Bdellovibrionaceae; genus Pseudobdellovibrio. The sequence goes on along the minus strand of JAJFMT010000074.1, from coordinate 13,105 downwards.
TGAGTTTTCCTGCTTGCGCTCGTCCGCGAGAATTTTAAGAGTTTCTTTCGAGACCACTTTCCCGGTTTCAACATCCTGAGTAATCACCACGCAGCGGCCGCACTGCTTTTGGTTTGTCAGGTCGATCGATCCCGCCGGGCTGGCCGCAGGATTCTTAACTGTAAAATGCGAATAAGTATCTTCACTGTAAGCTGAAAGACCGCTCACGATAATATTGGCACGAAAGCGCTCGATCTCAGATGGAGCTTTTCCTTCAACTGCTAACTTAGAATTCAAATCAGCAAGCGAAGATTCATTTACCAGTAACAACGGACGGGAATCTGTAAAGCGGGTTTCTTTAACGGCTAAAGTAGCGCCTGCGCCCAGGTCACGGTAACTTTGTGACTGATAGCGAACAAGTTTCACTGTTTTCGTTAAAAATTCTGAAAGCGCTTCATTGATGGATTTATTTTCCACTCCCGCTTTAACGACGGAATTCCACACGGTGACGTCTTCGACTTGCTCGCACTCTTGAGAAAAATCCACGAGAATTTTATTTGTGCCGGCATACAAATGTAAGTATGGCCCCTGAATAGAGGTTTTGATTTCAGCCAGCTTCGGAAAATTTCTTAAAGTTAAAAACTTATTGTTTTCATCGACGATCATCCATTCGCGGTCATGCTCTGGCCCCGAGGATGTAAGTTTAAGTTCGTTCACAGCAATGCCGCGGCAGGATTTTACCGGGTAAATATAAAGACCGGTAATCCGGGCCGTTGTCGGCCCTACTGCGGTCTCTGTTTTTGCGGTTTCACTGCCACCGCCGTTGCTCATAATTACAATCCTAAGATGTAATAGAACATTAACGGCGCTACGATTGAAGCGTCGCTCTCAACAATAAATTTAGGTGTATCGATTGCTAATTTACCCCAAGTGATTTTCTCGTTCGGTACTGCGCCCGAGTAAGAACCGTATGAAGTTGTTGAATCTGAAATCTGGCAGAAGTAGCTCCAAAGCGGAACATCATCGTAACCCAAATCCTGAGACAACATCGGAACAACACAGATCGGGAAGTCGCCGGCAATACCGCCGCCGATCTGGAAGAAACCGACTTTAGATTTTGTAGCCATCGACATGTAAGCTTCAGACCAGTAAACCATGTAGTCGATACCTGATTTTACAGTGCGTGAACTTTTGATATCGCCCTTGATGATGTGGCCCGCGAAGATATTACCGGTTGTTGAGTCTTCCCAACCCGGAACGATGATCGGAAGATTTTTTTCAGCAGCAGCCAGTAACCATGAATTTTTCGGGTCAATCTGGTAATGCTTTTTTAATTTACCAGAAAGTAAAATTTTATACATGAATTCATGCGGGAAGTAACTTTTGCCTTCTGCTTCTGCCGCTTGCCACTCTTCTAAAATCGCATCTTCAATACGGCGGATCGCTTCTTCTTCAGGGATACAAGTATCTGTTACGCGGTTTAAGTGGCGGTCTAAAAGTTTTTGCTCGTCTTCAGGAGTTAAATCGCGGTAATTCGGGATACGCACGTAATGATCGTGCGCAACTAAGTTGTAAATGTCTTCTTCAAGGTTGGCGCCCGTGCACGAGATCGCATGAACTTTACCCTGACGGATCATCTCAGCTAAAGATAAACCTAACTCAGCCGAGCTCATTGCTCCCGCTAAAGTCACCAGCATTTTACCGCCGTTATCGACTAAATCTTTGTAAGCTTTAGCTGCGTCTTTTAAAGCTGCCGCATTGAAGTGACGGTAATGATGATCAATGAAATTTGTAATGGTCATAGACATACGGGCCCCCTACGAAGTTAAAAAAAAGAAATCTACTTTTAACAGGAAAAGTTGACAAGTAATAGTTAGGATTTTTTCGGCAAAAACAGAGAGAAAAGCACTTCGGCAGATCAGTTCGGCTTGCCTGACTGAATTTTCTGGAGTTTTGCCTCTTTAGCAAGCTTATACCAGTGATAGAAAGTCACAGAAACCACGGTTACGCCGCCAAGAAAAACAAACAAAGCCATGCCGAAGAAAATAATAATACTCATAAAGTTTTAGACCCTTCTTTGTATTCGGTAATCTGACGGACAACCCAAGAGGCCATCGCAAGACCGAATGCTCCGGTAACAAAGCCGGCCGTTCCGTAAATAATCGATCTGTGCATGCAGCCGTGCGGGTCGATCTCCCCTTGCGGGCAAACACATTTAAAGCCCTGGCCGTTATCGTATTTCAGCTCGACAGGCAGGCTTGGAATCTCATCAGAAAACACGCATGGAATATTAAAAAACTTTTCTTTCGGAAAGTTATACTCCTGGCGAAGTATCTTTCTTACTGAGTGAGAAAGCGGATCGATATTGGTTTTAGCCAGATCAATGATTTGAATTCGTGTCGGGTCCATTTTGCCCGAAGCACCGCCGCTGGTAATCACTTTAAGACCGCGCGTGCGGCACTCGTTCAATAAGTGAGTTTTTGCTGTCAGGTTGTCGATCGCATCTAAAACAAAATCAGGCTGTAAAGATAAAATCTGTTCAGCGGTGTCTTTGTTGTAGAAAAGCGGAAGTGATTCGACTTTAGCCTGCGGATTAATTTTACGTAAGCGTTCAGCCATCACATTAGATTTTTTATGGCCCACTAAACCCTGAATCGCATGCAACTGACGGTTCGCGTTTGTAATACAGATTTCATCAAAATCGATGATCGTGATCTTGCCCACGCCTGATCTTGCGATGGCTTCTGCTGCCCACGAACCGACTCCGCCCAAACCGATCACCATCACGTGCGTATTAAACAATTTTTTCATGTTATCATCGCCAACTAAACGGCCCATGCGGTCAAAGCGGCGGTGAAGTGTATAGTTATCTTCTGTAATTTTAAAATTTTCAGGAACTACAGTTGTAGCAGGTGTAGAATTCTGGTTTTGCATAGCGGGTTTTATAACAGAAAGGCCTAAAGCCTGCAAAGCCCTTTTGCCTGCTTTAATCCGGCCAAAGCGCTTTAGATGCGGAAAAGCCGCTTAAAGTTTCCCGAGCTGATTTCAAGAACGTCAAAGGCGCTTATATTTCTTATGAGGCCCACGGCCTCGGCAACTAAGTACAGCGACGTCGGATTGTTTAGCCCCTGCCAGCCTTCCGGCGCCTGATCCGGTGAGTCCGTTTCGAGCAACAGGTACTCCATTGGAATTTTTTTCACACAGTCGTGAAGCTTTTTGTTTTTCTCAAACGTGACTGCGCCACCAACTGAAATTAAAAAACCGTCATCAATGTAAGGTTTTGCGGTTTCGTAACTTCCGTTAAATGCGTGCACAAGACCGCCTCTTTCAGGCGGGTCCCACAGGTGAAAGATCTGCCGCGCTTTTTCGTGCGCCTGAACGATATGAAGCACCATTGGTTTTTGAAATGCCTTTGCCAGTTCGATTTGATTTTCAAAAAATTCGATTTGTCGTGTCTGCGAATCTTTCATAATGTGCGGGCGAAAATCCAAACCGGTTTCACCCAGCGCCATCGCGCCTGGCAAAAGTTCTGCCAGTTCATCCAAAGAGAATTCACACTCCTCAAATCCGTGATCGGCCACAAAATACGGGTGAAGCCCGAAACACAACCCGAAATTTTCAGGAAATTGTTTTTTGAGTTCAATCTGGCGGTGCCAGTCTTCCGGGTCGACTCCACCAAGCAAAAAAAAGTCGATACTCTTTTCGAGACACTTTTTTAAAACGCCGGCATAGCGTTCGCTTTGCTCGGCTGGACCTTCGCCCTGCATGGCAAATCTTTTGTCGGTCCAATGGGAATGGGAATCAATAAATTTCACTCAATTTCCTTATGTTTAGATACCGTACTCCTAGACTCAACCAATGACAAATATTTCCGATAAGTAAACAGAGAAACAGGGAGTTTCAATGAAAAATAATTCTGTTCATATGGCCATCGAAATCAAGACTACTTCAGGTTCAGTCTTAAAACCTCACGAATTACATTTCTGGGAACTGAACAACAAGAACACTCCCAAGCATTTAAAAGACACTGTTCCGCAATCCCCGTTTAAATTTTATACCGATGCTATTTTAGCTTCGTGTTTTCATAAAGTAACAGATTACAAGCATGTCTCTGCCGAAAACAAAGATTTCGTTCAGAAAGTGTATCAGAATTTTGACCACTACACTGAGCTTTACAACAAATCGAACCCGCGCGTGAAGTCTTTGGCCCGCGCCACTATTCCTCAGAAAAAACAATTCGAAACGTTCGAAAAAAAGATGACCGAAATCCTGAATGCCGGTTTTTCTGAAAACAAAGTATCTTTTAATAAATTAACAGAAGCACTGACAGTGATCGCTGAGTTTGAATCGCACATCGCCTCTCCCTTGATTTATAATTTCAGCGTGAACTTCAGTGCGGCTTTTACTGAAAAACTGATTGCGTTCTATTCGATGCTTTATCATTTACGTTCAGTGGTAGCAGTTGATCACAATGCGCACATCGAAGACAGCTCGTTAGAGACAGTCAAATGTGATTCCATTTCGGACTATCTTCCAAAGTCTGACTACACTGTTAATGATGCCCTACTATACTGGCACTTTAAAAACTTAACTGCGAATGTCAGCGGTGAGGTTGAAAAGCAAATCGTGGGCCCTATGCATAACTACTTCATTCAGTACAGCCACAACGCTTGTAACCTGATCGACCAGTTACCTGAAAACTTTCTTGAATCATTAACTAATGTTGACCTTGAAGATGCCCTTCACCATGTTCAAATGGACTGGTTACTGGGTTCTTGCAGTGGCCTGCTATTTAAAATCCGTGAAGAGCTTTTCGGCGTGATTGAAGGTTATGATAAAATCTTCTGGCCTGAGGCCGGTCATGGTAAGCCGAAAAAAGCTTCTGTTCTGAGCCTGACTTTCACCTTAACCGAGAAAGACATTCAACAGCAAAAAGCGGCCTAATATCTGTTTATATTCTGAAATAAAAAAGGCGTCTTTTATGACGCCTTTTTCTTTTTTTGTAATGTGAAAATTAGACTTCCGCTTTTTTCGCAAAGTACTTTTTGTAAAGCAGGTAACAAACCCCTACTGCGATTACACACAGTAAAGCGATTTTGAACTGACGTAAGAACTTCAGAATATCTTCACCGTAATAGGCGAGCAAAAGAATCTGCGTCGGTACCGAAACAAGGGCCGCAATCCCGTCGATCAGACCGAACTTCCACGCAGGAAACCGCAACATACCGCAGGCTAAGTGACCAGGAAAGCGAAGGCCCGGTGTGAAGCGAAAGATACCGCAGGCATAAGCGCCGTATTTTTGCGTCCACTCTTCGATCTTGACGCGGTTTTCTTCTGACAAGACGGCTTTAATCGGCTTCAAATCAAAAATCTTTCGCCCGAACATCCGCCCGATTCCGTAAATAATGAAATCGGCACTGAACACGGCAAGAAAGGCAACTATGGCGGCGGATTCGGGGTCCACATGAGGCGCACCCGGAAACGGCGGCGGATACTGCTTTGGGTGCATTCCCATGTAAGCGAGAATTCCTACAGTGACCAAGGTTGCTTCTTCAGGAAAAGGTAGCCCCACTGCCGACAACACCATCATGGTGATCAGAAAGGTGTAAATCCACGTCGGCTGATATGCATAAGGAGCAAGACAGATTAACGAGTCCTTGCTTTGCCATAAGCATTCTATGAGAGAGGCACTTTGCATCTGACTATAATTAGTTATTTCGTATTATTTGTTAAGCTCTTGAACTGTGACGATACAGTGTGCTATTGCAATTTCATGTCAGAAACAACAACTCCTAGTGTGAGTTCAAACGGATTCGAGTATGGAGTTAAACACTTTTATAGCCCAAAGGCCGGAGCGCTAACAGACATACTGTTTTCTGCCTTAAATCTAGCAAAAGCAGATTCAATTGAATTGCTTAAACTCGGTGCTATTTACGTAAATCATCAAAGACAAACCGAAGACTCACAAATCGGTGAAGGACTTCTGTGCCGTGTGCATACAAAACCGCGCCGCTATAATTGCAACCTGAACTGGAAAGAAAGAATCGTTTTTGAAAATTCAGACTTTCTGGTTTTGAATAAACCTTCAGGAATTCCCAGCCACCCGTCCGTTGATAATGCGATTGAAAATTCGCTGACCCAGGTGGCGTTAGCGCGAAAAATCGATCTGCAGATTACCCACCGGCTGGATACGCTGACCAGCGGCCTGATTGTGTATTCAAAAAACCCGAACTTCGTAAAAAATTTCAATGTTCAGATTCAAAACCGCAACGTTGAAAAAAAATACGTAGCTCTGGTTGAAAATCCGAAAACATTTCCTCCGCGTTTGATTCATTATATGGAGCCCTCACCGCGCGCGCCCAAAAAAGTTTCGCCTCACTTTGTTGACGGCTGGGCCGTTTGCGAACTTGAAATTATGGAGCAAAAGAATTTTGTAACTTATTCTTGGGTTAAAATTAATCTTTTAACAGGACGCACTCATCAGATCCGTTCGCAAATGGCGGAAACGGGATCGCCTATTGTTGGCGATACGCTGTACGGCAGTAAGCTGCCATACACGCCTGAGGCCATTGCCCTTCGTGCCTGCGAGCTGCGCTTTACCTCGGGCGCAGAAAGATTTGTTTTCAATCTTCCTGAAGAATTTGATTACTGATTTTTAGTAAAGACCGATAACGTTAACTTTAAACCCTGGTTGTTGAAAACTTCCGTACTTTTTTGAGTTAAATTTTTGATGCTGAACTTCCATTTTTCAGGGTGAATGACGAGTAGGCCGTCAGCGTCTTCTGCCAGCTTTTCCAGAATCTTTTTTGCACCGTCATCAGCCAGGCGCATTCCATAGGGCGGATTCGTCACGATCCACAGTAATTGATCTGCGTTTTTGAACGGCTTCAGGTCAATGTTAGCACTGTCAGCCAACTCGGATGTAAGAGGAATCTTTTCAAACTGAAAAGTTCGCTTGAAGTCTTCGGTGTTTTTTTGAATGCTGGCGATGGATTTTTCGTCTTTATCAACGGCAAATCCTGAAACAGCCGGCACCGTGCTGTAGCCGCGATAGTTCTTCTTCCAGGTCGGTGATTTAAAAAGTTTAGGTGCGGTTTTAAAATGAAGCCACGAATAGTCGCGCTCTAAATTGGGTCTGTGGGCCGACATCGCTTCAAACAACAAAGTGCCTGAACCGGCGAACGGATCAAAAATCTGAACAGCGGCTTCGCTGCCAATGGTTTCAAAAAGTTTAAAGATCATATAGCCTGCGAGTGTTTCGCGAAGAGGAGCTTCGCCACGGAACGTGCTGTAACCGCGGCGGTGCAAGTGCTCGCCGGTGGTATCAAGACTTATTGTGACTTTATCTTTTTCGATCCGGATATAAAGGGTTTGCGAAGCTTCTGCAGAGATTTTTATTCCCTTTTTTGAAAAAACATTCTGAACAGCTTCTAAAATATTTTTTTCATTATTAAGACGTGATTTGTGATGTTCTACTTTTACGTTCAGCTGCTTTTTGAGAAAATCCAGATCAAGAACCTTAGCGAGATCAACTTTTTCAAGATTTCTTTCCAGCTGATCGAAGTAACGGGCTTCAAAAGATGTCAGACGCAGCAACACCCTGCCCGCCAGCTTAGAAAAAAAATTAATTTGATAACCCATATGATCTGGCACTTCCAGCTGCAGGCCACCGGCCGTCTTTAACGGCTCTGCAACCGGCTGCTTGGTAGGCTGCCCGTCCAGGTCGATCATTTGAGGCCAGAAATTTCTTATTTCCCGGAAAAGTGCATCTTCATGACCCGGCTGTACGCTAACAAAAAAACGTCCCATTAAAATCTCCAGAACATGTCAAGAAAGCCGTAATACCCGTCTGTCGGGTCTAACCGCAGGTGAGTGACGTCTGTCGCGTTAATCGAAAGCTGAATATGAACACGGTCAGCAATCCAGATGTAAGAAAGGTAGCCCCCGAGCCCCTTTTTTTCGAAGTTATAACTGGGCCCGATCAAAAAACGGTCCCAGTTATCAAGAATCACTTCGTATCCAGTTTGAAACGAGCTTGATGTTAAATACTTTAAAGCAGCCGCATCCTGCGCGTTTTCCCAGCTGATGGTGCCGATACCTAAGAATGTATGTGAAATCAGCGCGTCTGATGAGGTGTTATCCCAGTAAAGATTCCAGTTCAGTGAGGCCTGGCGTTCTTTATCTAAACGTACGAATGAAAAACCCGAACTCACCGTAGTTGAATCGGATTCAAACAGCTTCATTCGAAAATTAAAATTCGGACGCCCTAAAAGATTTACGGGTGCAAACGTACCGATTGTAATTTTCGGGGTCAGCCCGTAATAAAGATTACCGAAGTAGTTAACCAGAAATTCTTTATCATAAAGTGTCTGCGCGGTATCGCCGATGATAAAACCCTGATGCACTAACGGACGGTACTTCGATGATATACTTTGTTCGCTGTCGCGGATCACCAGATCAGTTGTTCCGACATAATCGCTGTTGGTGGTCGTAAGATCCATTCGCTTAATGAAATCGCCCGACTGAATAAAAATTTTACGCGACTGGCGTACGAGACTCATTTTTATTTCAACACCTTGCCCGTCAGCCTTTGGCTCGTACGAGACTCATTTTTATTTCAACACCTTGCCCGTCAGCCTTTGGCTTTACCGATTCAATTTCAACAAACGCTGTGGCCCCGATCTTCGGGTTTTGCGAAATAACCGCAACCACCTCGCCCACGTGCCAGCGTGTTTGCGCACTTTCAGCCAAAAAACTTTTTTCGTCGACGAATTTAGTAACGACTGCCTGCATGTTCTGGTCGTACACCGCTGCAGAAGGCAATGAAAAGAGTAATGCGACGAGAGAGAAAAACTTTTTCAAAGCACCACATCCGGGTGTTTATTAAGACCGAATAATGAGGCCAGCAAAAGAATAATCCCCACGCCGAACGCTGTAAAAAGTCCGAAGGCATCGGTGATGTAACCCACTCCGACATGCATCGAGATCACAACTAAGCTTTGTACGGCCATAACGAAAGTCAGATACTTTCGGGCTTGCGGCCCGGTAATTTCAGAAATATACACAATCGCCAGCGGGTAAAAAGGCGCCATCGAAAGGCCTGTCAAAGTCAGAAACAGCGGGTGAACCCACATCCCCGCGATTAAAAAAATCAGCGACAGAAACAGCGAAACATTCATTTGCCGCCGTAAGTGAAAATCAAATTTCTTAAAGGCAAAAATCATGCGGCCGATCAGCAGGAAAACAAAAAAGTAAGTCACATAAAGACTTGATTGTTCAAGATTCATATTGTGATAGCTTCTCATGTAAAGCGCCAGCCGCGTTGACACCAGAATTTCTGCCGCCACATAACTGGCAAAGAACATCGACATCAGTGCCATGGCTTTGCGGTTGCGGTTTTTAATTTCAGAGGAATCTTTTTCAGGTGCGGCATAATCAAAACCGGGCACCGCTTTTACCAGCATTAAGACGCCAAAAATAAGTAGGCATAAAAATCCTGTGATAAAAAAGGAACTGCGCCACTCTTTTAAAACCGGCATCGCCGAGCTTAAAGCCGAAACAGATGAGGCACTGAACCATTGAGGAGAGTGGGCCGCCAGATAAGGTGCAATCAAACTGGAAAATCCGTAAAGGGCATGCAGGCCCGAAAGCGCTTTTGTGCGCACTTCAGGATTTACGTTTTCAGTCAGCATAAGATTTTGCGCCACAGGGGTTGTCCCCATACTGAGGCCGAACACAACTGATCCTGCGAGATACAACCCGAAGTTCGCGGCGCTGCCCATCGCAAAAAGACCTGCCGCCATTAAAAACATCGATAAGCTTAAGAGCTTGTCAGGATGAATGCGTCTTAACAAGAAAACAGAAAGTGTCGTACCGAAAAAGGCCGCACCTGATGAGGCCGCAAAACTCAGAGAGCCATTCGCATTCGACAAACTGAAAAAATTTAAAAGCTCCGGAAACAGCGGGCCGCGGATGTTATCCCCTAGCCCCAGTACACACATGCAGGCCATTGCAAAAAACAAAGCCCAGGTTGTTCTGGGAAGTGAGGCGATACTAAAAGTCATAGCTCACTCCGAGCCACGCTTGATCAAAATTTTTGTAAGGTTCGTAATTACTGTCAACCGAGCTGTCGGTATCAATTAAAATCACATCCAGCCAGACTGACCACGGTTGCTTGAAAGATAAAGCATTCTTTACGCGGATTTCACGGAACTTTTCTTTGCTGCTGAATTTAAAATGCGCGCTGGAATCCCAGCGTACAAATTTTTTGTAAACTTCTGAATACGCGACTTTTAATAACGTCGCCTGCTTAACTAAAAATCTTTCTGAAAGCGACTGCTGATTCGGGCCCACATCGGGGCCTTCATCTTTTACGGCTCCGCCCGAAGTTTCAATGTGTGCCAGCAAAAACTGAAAAGGCTCCCAGCGGTAAACAAATTGCGGGCCGGCCATTACCGCTGATTCAAATACCGGGTGATTGTAGGCCGGGTCAAATTCAGGTGACTTCGGATTTGTTGCCACAACCGCCAATTGGGCATAGCCCCACTCGCCGCGGTAACCGGCATCAAGAGAGTAATCGGTTTCATAATAAGTTTTCGGAAGAACATCCACACGTACCCGCGTGGTCACTAAAATTCCTTTGTAACCAAGAGCTAACTGATTTGACGGTTTATATATTCCCGCCACTCGTGCGAAGTAGCCCGTCTCTTCGCCCCAGCGAAACTGCGCGCCGAACATCGACTGCGAAACAACTTCTGATGCTTCAGGCCGGTGAATGTCGTAATCAATCGGCAATAACTGGCCTTGAAAGCGGATGTTCTGAGGTGGGGCACGAAAGAACGGATTACCTGACTGAAACTGCCCGTCTTTAATTTCGTATCCTGCGCCCTGATCCGGAATGTAAAGCGGCGACGCGAACAACGTATAGCCCCAGCCCGTTTCATTCTGCTCCCAGAAGAGACCCGTTAAACCCTGATTTTGCGCGTTCAACTGATTCCACTTAAACTGCGGCTGAATGACTCCCAGATTCCAGATGTTGTCGATTGCAGACCAGTTCATGAGACGGCGGCCGGCATAAAGAGACGTGGTTTCGCCGATGTCGAAGCGGTAGCTGATCTCTCTGACGTTTACGTAACTGAGAACGTTGCTGCCCGAAGCGTAGCGGCCCGCAAAATCAATTTTAAATTTGTCAGTAGAGTTTTCAGAGCGAAGATTTAACCCTAAAAGCGCGAATGTTTTCGGGCTCAGATCGTAGTCGGTACTGATCAGCGAAAAACCTTCAGCCACAACCGAGGTTTTAACACCGGCCTGCACGTTCATCGCAGAAAAAAGTGCGCAGAGAAAGAATGTGAATTTCAGAAGGTGCATTGGCATCTCATGATAAGTTATCAAGTCCTTGCCCTTTATTCAACGCGAAGAGGTTTCTAAACGCTATTTCGACTAAAAATTAAGCTTTAAGCACATAGTATTGCCATCAGAGATGGACAGCAGCCGCGTTTCTTTAATAATATGAATGAATGAAGCTTCTTGTGATCCGGTTTTCCAGTATAGGTGATGTAACTCAGGCGTTGAGTATTCCAAGCTTCATCAAGTCGTACCATCCTGACGCTGAAATACATTTTGTGACCCGCGCCGACATGGCGGGACTTGCAACCTACCACCCCAACATCAAAAAGCTGTGGCTTTTGGACCGCAAAAAAGGCTTTAAGGGATTGCTGGAGCTGATTAAGAGTTTAAACAGTGAAGGCTACACTCACATCTACGATGCGCATAATAATTTACGCTCTTTACTGATTCGTACACTTGTTAAAGCGGACCACAAACTGGTACGCCCGATGATGAGGTTTAAAAGATTTTTGCTGATTAATTTTCAGATAAATAAATTCGAAAAACCGTTTTCAGGCCAGCGCGATTTAATAAAGCCGCTCGAAGCCTGGAACATGAAATTTAAACTTCCGGAGACCCCGCAGCTTTTTCTAGATTCCCCGCTGCAGAAGAAAACGTTGGTTCCCTTTCAGGATTACGTCGTCATAGTGCCATCTGCCAGCTATGAATTAAAACGCTGGCCCATTGATTACTGGAACCGTTTGATAAAAGAAAATTCGGATAAAACGTTTGTTGTTTTGGCCGGCCCCGGTGATTCATTCACGGAAGTGCTGAATGAAAATAAAAATGCTTTTAACCTGACAGGCAAAACCGATCTTTCGAATTCTGCCGCTATTATTGAAAAAGCGTCACTGGTGATCAGTAACGATACGGGTCTTCTGCATTTTGCAGAACAACTGGGGCGCCCTGCGATTGCTTTAATGGGCCCGGCCCCCTTCGGCTTTCCTTCGCGGCCAAAAACTTTAATTCTTGAACGCCAGCTTAAATGCCGCCCGTGTTCAAAACACGGCCAGGGGCCATGCCGCAACCCGAATTTTCAGGAATGCCTGCGCTCAATTACGGTTGAAGAAGTTTCAGGCCACATGCGCAGAATTTTAGAGAGCGCCGGATGATTTTTTACCGGCTTCTATATCTTTTTGCGAAGTATCTTGTGCTGCTGTTAAATCCCGTTTTGCCTTCTGACTTAAAAAACTGGATTGAACTTCGCCAAAAGAATATGGCCCCTTTGAAAGATGTGGCCGGAAGCTACTGGTTTCATGCCTCCAGCGGAGAGCTGGAATACTGTAAACCCTTAATCAGAAAACTGAAAGAAACCTATCCTCACGAAAAAATTGTGGTCACCTACTCGTCCCCGTCGGCTGAAAAACTATTCGGTAACATCTCAGGATTTGTCGAAGAGTTTGTTCCGGTTTGCTGGGATCAGCCTTCGCATTTAGCCGGTTTTTTTGAAGTAATAAAGCCGAAGGCGCTGCTGGTTTCACGCACGGATCTTTGGCCCGAAATGGTCTATCAGGCAAAGATTCGCTCGGTACCGCTGGGGTTGTTTTCTTTCAATCCGAAATTTAATTTTATTACCAAAATTTTATACCGCCGCCTTTTACCGGCTTTTTCGTTTGTCTCATGCGTGGATGAGTTTGCAAGTGAGCAGCTTAAAGAAACGGTGCCTGGCGCCAACGTAACTGCTGAAGGAGACACCCGCTTTGATCAGGTGTTTTTCAGGTTGTCTCAAGAATCAAAAATT